>JAJDZO010000061.1 GCA_022824605.1 Acidimicrobiia bacterium | reverse complement strand
CCATTCAAAGCTCCCCTGCGCCATAAGTGGCGCAACCGGCACGGGTTGCACGGAAGGAGTGTCAGCAGACCAGCGAAGATTCCATTTCGGTGGATAACCGAGAGAGATGGGTCGGTGGTCGGGGGTGTAGTGCTGCTTGATACGGCTAGGGCCTCCGTTCGAGCGGTTAGGATGTCGCATGCGAGCGTACTTGTCTACCTCACAGAAGAGGTTCTGGCAGTCGACAAGTTGCAAAGAACGGCCATCTAGATCCTGGAAGGCATGCGTGCCCGATTCCAAGAAGTCATCTGCTGACAACGCCATGCAAGCGATAATCTCTTCTGGTGTGAGTACGCTAGTGTCCTCAAAGCACTTCGCGATACCGCGGATCGCTCCCGGGCCAGCTACAACGAAATCCATCTCCTCAAAATCAAAATGTGGGGAGTAGTTGAGGTCGATCGCGTATTGGAAGGCCAAGAAGCGACCGAAAGACCGTATGTCCAATAGTTGAACGTACAGATTCTCTAGCGTGCGTGCCGTCAGCAGATCTGTCAAAGAACCGTCGTTCAATAGTCTGTGCAGCAGGGCCAAGTGGTTGTGATGTTTGCGCTTATGGCCGAGCTGTGGGTCAGGCATCACATATGCAGCAGAGTAAACTCGCTCTCCCATGCTGATACGCTCATCGAGTATTCGAGAATACAGTCTGTGATCGAAGGACGATACATCCGGCTCTCCCAGACGAGCTACCAAATGCTCCCAAGTGTCGATCCGATTGAAGATCTTGAACAGCAGAATCCGCAATACAGTGTCTAGAGCATCTCGGTCTCTGTCATAGATCACACGCTGCAATAGGAATTGACTCACGCGATCTGATGCTCGATAAGCATTGGTGAATCTGTGTCTAGACAAGATCTCATCGTCGGTCCAAGGACCTGGCTTGCCTTCGACTCGTCGGAAGAACATCGCCTGCCGCTCTGAGGCGAGATACCAATAGGAGTCAAAAACCTCGGTGACGGTTACCCGCTGACCATTGAGCTTGATGCTTCTAGTCTGTTGTTCGTGGCCTCGTTCGTCTATCCGGCTGCCTGGCGCGATTGCTGACTCGCTGCTGTCCATAGTTCGCAGTAGCAGTCGTACTAGTGGCGGATCTGGGCCAGCCCGTTGACCACGAGCGAGGCGATCTGTGATGGGCGGGACGACGCTGACAACTGGCGCATCTCGTTCTCCTCGAGTCCGCATGAAGTTGCGCACCAAGCGCTGTTCCGCGCGGCCGATCTGAGCTGATCCAGACTCCTGTCGATCCGGGCGTCGTCCGGACGCTTCGGGAAACTGTCCGCGGCCCAACTGAGGCCATCGATGTCGAGCGCCTTGGCGACGAGCGCGGCGGCCCCGCCGAAACCGGCGACCACATAGAGCGGCTGACCGGCTTCGACCGCGTAGACGGCCTCCTCGATGATCCCGGGCATGGCACCCTTGAAATCGCTGAGCCGCCCGCCCACGAGTACTCTCGCGTGACTGATGCCGGTGATGTGTCGGCGCATGGCACTGTAGCTGTGCTCGTCGCGGTGGCCGTTGAGCCCGGCAGCCGGCTCGGCCCTCTGTGTCATAGTGCTCGGGCTAATCTCTGTGCCACTGGGGTCGAGACAGACGATTCGGCCGCGCGGTCCAAGACTCTGATCGAGCGCTCGCAACTCTTCACAGGAGAGCCGCCGATGCTCGGGCTCGGCTAGGCAGAGCGTGAGAGCGTCCGGGTGGCTTCCGTAACGCTCGACCTCGTGCATCAGGAACTGCGTGAAGCCTTCAGGCTCGACCCGCCCCCCGTACACAAGGCCCCCGCGCCCAGTCAGGACGGATCGCGCGATCTCGGCTAGGGCCATCTCGGCGTGCCGGGGGATCAGTCCCAGCGCTCCCAAGTCGGCGCTGTCGGAAACTGATACGCCGAGGCGCAGGCCGAGCAGCGCGTCCGCAGGGCGCAGAGCCGGGTTGGCCATTAGAGGCCCTTGCCGCCTCGGTCGGCGTAGGTGCGAGGCGTCACGATGTCCACGGTAGCACCAACGCCCGCGAGGCTGAAGAGTCGTGTGATCAACTCCTCCTCAGAGGGACCCAGCGGCGGATCGGGATGCATGATCGTGACATTCTCCCCGTCCAGCCCGTCTGGGTAGTGAGCGCCGATCCAGTCGATCGCGGTCACCAACTCGGGAGCCTCTGACGGTGCCCAGTCCACGCTCACCGCGTCGCGGATCGGCTCCGATGCCATCCAGAGGGCTCTCCTGAGGGTTCGGTCGACCAGCAGGTTCACCGCTCGGTCGATGCTGCGAGTCATGGATTCCTCGTCGGTCTGCTGATAGCCGACGACAGGCACATGATCCATCAGGAAGGAGCCGCGCTCAGGGCTCTCGCCGACGGCATGGAGCATGACGATGGGCCTGTCGCTCTGCTTGGCCGTGAGCATCTCCTTCTGGCACCAGTCTCTGCTGGCATACAGGTCGGTGCGTATCGC
The DNA here is from genome assembly GCA_022824605.1 of Acidimicrobiia bacterium. Lineage (GTDB taxonomy): Bacteria > Actinomycetota > Acidimicrobiia > Acidimicrobiales > Aldehydirespiratoraceae > Aldehydirespirator. Next base: position 5,599 of record JAJDZO010000061.1, on the reverse strand, counting down.
CAGGAGGCTGCTTGAACTCACGGCGCGACGGAGGTCGGCTTGCCAGTCGCTGCCCGGTTGTATGTCGGCTTCGTCGACGAACGCTGCCAAATGAGTGGCGGCTATCCGGTTGCGCGCCCGTTGCACGATGTGCGCGACCTCCGTCGCTTCCTCGCCGACGGAGTGTTTTTTTGTGTGGCTGCAGAACACAGTGAGTCGTCCAATGGCCTCACTGCTGATCATTTGCGTGACCTGTTGCGCCACCTCGCGGCAAAGTACCGAGGGATCGTCGGCGGCAGAGGCGTCGATGGCCTGACAGCGGCCCAACGGGCCACTCGGAAAGCCGCCGCCACCGGGCAGGCGGAGCGGGAAGATCCCGACGTCCTGATCCTGCTCGGCCGCGTTCACCACCTCGTCGAGGTAGTCGCGCCATCCCGACCCTGAGTCCGCGATCGCTCGAAGCAGGTGGACGCCCACCACCGGCACGACAGCCGAGTAGCGGGCAGGCGCGGGGCCCTCCGTCGACAGGGCCTGGAAGGGCATCCCGCGCGGGGCGTCGGAGTCTGTCGTCCACGGTTCCGAACGCATGTATACTTCTATCGACCCGCCGATCAGGCCCGAGTAGGTGGCACCGCAGAAGTGGGCGAGGAGCCAATCGGCTACGCGGCGACCTTCGTGGTCACCTGGATGCCAGACGGCATAAAGATCCAGAATCGGCAACATAAGCACACATTCTAGCAAGTTCTAGCTATTTTTACACAGTATCGCTGCTGGCAGCGGCGAGGAAAAGGCTGACATGTCCGAAACACACAACGTCTTTGTAGCGCATCGGCATGAGGACGACGCGAAGATCGAAGCTCTCAAGAATCTGCTCAAGCCCAAGGGCGTAGAGATCCGTTCGTCGTCCATAACCAGCGACAAGCCGAACGACGCGCACAACGACGACTACATCAAGCAAGGAATCCTGAGACCGGCAATCGAACGGGCCTAGAAAGTGATAGTCCTCATGACGCCAGACACCAGGAACCATGGCTGGGTCGATTGGGAAGCGACATACGCTTCACGTCGAGACAAGCTTGTCATCGGTGTGTGGGCGCACGGGTCCGCTGGGTGTGCCGTTCCTGACGCTCTCGAACGGCACGGTGATGCGGTAGTCGGATGGAACGCAGACCGCATCATTCGTGCCTTGAACGGTGAGAGAATCTGGGACGATCCTGATGGAGGTCCCCGCGGATCACAGTATGTCAGCCGAATCGGATGCAGATGAGGAGCACGTCCAGAATGACGCTCTTCGCATATACGGTTGCTGACGACATCGGGTTTGCGCCGAATCCGTTCCATGGTTGCTGTACTCTGGCCACATGCAAGCCGGAGTTGCGACATGCCGCCAAACTGGGAGACTGGGTTGCGGGAGTAGGTTCCGTGACCAAGAACCAACGTGGCAAACTAGTCTATGCCATGAAGGTCCAAGGGAAGCTATCATTCGATGAGTACTGGAACTCGTCTCGGTTCAAGCAAAAGCAGCCTTTGCGCTCTGGCAGCATAAAACAACGCTACGGCGACAACGTATACCACCGCGCTGAGAGCGCTGACGAGTGGATTCAGGAAGACTGTCGGCACAGCTACGAGGACGGCACACCAAATCCAGATCATGTACGTCGAGACACGAAACATCCCGAAGTCTTGGTATCACAAGAGTATGTCTATTACGGTGCCAATGCAATTGAGATTCCGACTCAGTTCAGGAATCGGTCTGAGGGAGACCTGTTTGTCGCTCTGCGCAGTTATCGGCGTAACTTCCCCGCGGAGCTGGAGTCGGCCTTCATTTCTTGGCTTGAGAGTCTAATCTCCGAGGTCAGCGTTCGTGGTGATCCCTTGGACTGGTCGAAGTATCACTGAGGTGAGGCGGCGAGGCTCCAGTGGTCGGGCCAGCTCAGGATGCGCTTCTGCTCGCCGTAGCCGGGCTCGCTCTGACGGCCGGTGAAGGGGTTGTACAGGTAGCGGACGGTGGTGGCGTCGTCCTCCGCTATCTCGACCAGGGCGAGGATGTGGCGCTCCTCGTTGTTGAGGCCTGCTATCACCTCGGAACTGGTCACCACGAAGTCCTCGGCACCCGCAACGCGACCCTTGACCTCCATGAAGAGAAGACCGTCAGCGGCACGCGTCTCGATGTCGTAGCCCTTGTGGTTGTGAGGCATCTCCTTGGGCTCCCGGCCGATCTCCTGTTCGGTGGCCAGTACGGCGTCCACCGCCAGTCGCTCGGTCCGGGCGGTGTCCGCGGCGTGAGTCTGCGGCGAGGGCCGGCCGGCAAGGCGGGCCAACAGGGCCTCTGACACGACGAAGGCGGCGCCGACCACTCTGGGCGGCAGGGCCGCGAGCTTGCGCTGCAGGGCCAGTTCCTGCTTGCGGCGCCGCAGCCGCTCGTCGGCTTCGTCGGCGCGTCGTCGGGCCTGAGCCGAGTTGAGGAGTGCGTTGCGTTTGCCGGCCATCTCGTCGCTCTTGAGCTTGAGCACTTCGTTGTCCCAGTGATTGCGTTCCGCGGTGAGGCGCTGCTCGACGGCGACCAGGGTGCGGTCGATCTTGCGGTACACCCGGTCCTGCACCTCGCTCAGATGGCGAGGAATGTTGTGGCGCACCGCGTGGTGCATGGCCGTGCGCTCCAGACCGTCTTGCAACCACTCGGCTGAAGCGAGTGGTTGAAGCAGTTCGAGTTCGTCAGCGTCAGGCACACGGCAGTCGAGGTACGGATGCGCGCCGGCGTCGCTGACCTCGCCGTCCTCAGTGATCTCCACATACTCGAAACGTGTCGAGACCGGCCGGCGCGGCCGTCCCGATGCCGTGCTTGCATCGACTATCTCGTGCTCCAGGAAGACCAGGACTCTGGGTCTCTCACTGTCGTCGTCGGTGGAGTCGATGAGGATCGACCCTCGTGCCAGTGCCGAGCCGTGCGAGTCGAGCACCGCTCCGACGGCGGCGTCCAGGAGGGGATGGCCGGGCGACAGTAGGTCGGCGCGCGGCTTCCCCGTGACAGCGATCCTCTCCTGTTCGAAGCAGATCCGTTCGTAGCGCTCCAACAGCCGTTTCTGGCCGCGGTCCGAGTCCCATCTGCGCAGCGCGGGAGGAACCCTACGGACCTGGTAGCGGTCGCCCTCATGGCGAGTGATCCTGCCGTCCAGCAACTCGAAGGCGGCCAGGAAGAACCGGCGCACGAAGCTGGGCAGCAGACGCCATGGCCGGGCTCTGGCCATCCGATCGCGGATCTCCGCCACCGCATCGGGGGCGGGCTCCTCGGCCAGCAGCGAGTGCTCCTCGATCAGCTCCCTCACGCGATCGGTGACGGTGGCGTCGATGATCTCGTTCAGGCGGAGTTGCTGCAGCTCCGGCGTGTCGGAGGTGATGGCCTCGATGAGCAGATCCCGCAGCGACCGATCAGAGAACGCCTGGCCGAGCACGTCGAACACCTTGCCTCCGAGGGCCTTGCGCTGTTCTTCGAGCTTGTCGAGCAGCCGCTCGAACACCTTCCCCTCACGTGTGTCGTCAGCAACGAGGTTCCACAGCCGGCACACCTCGGTCTGTCCGATGCGGTGGATGCGCCCGAAACGCTGCTCGATGCGGTTCGGGTTCCAGGGCAGGTCGTAGTTCACCATCAGATGGGCGCGCTGGAGGTTGAGGCCCTCGCCGGCCGCATCGGTGGCTACCAGGATGCGCACTTGTTCGTCCTGGGTGAAGCGGTGCTGGATCTGGCGGCGGTCCTCGCGGCGTATGCCGCCGTGGATGGAGACCACCGCGTCGTCACGGCCCAACAGGCGCACGAGCCGCTCAACCAGATACTCCAGGGTGTCGCGGTGCTCTGTGAAGATGATCAGCTTCCTGAGCCGTCCGTCGTCGCCGATCATCTCGGGAGTGCTCTGGAGCAGGCGGGCGAGTTCCTCCCACTTGCGGTCCTCGCCGCGGGAGTGAACCTGGCGGGCCTTCTGCTCGAGCCGCTCCAGCTGTGCGATCTCGACTTGGAGTTCTTCTGCGGTGCGGGCCGCGGTGGCTTCGTCGAGGATCTCGGTCTCGACGGCCTCCGTCTCGCTGCTAAGCAGTTCGTCCGGGTCGAGGTCTTCGAAGTCGGCCAGTGCGTAGCCGGACGGCACTCGCCCCAGCACCTCAACCCCAGGACTCGCTGATCGGGAAGCCGCCGCAGCCTTGTGCATCTCCGCTTCGGCGAGCCGGGCCGAGAGCCGTTCCCGGCGCCGCTGCAACGAGCGCAAGATCGCCCTGGGTGACGACGCCAGGCGTCTCTGCAGGACTGTGAGAGCGAACCCGACCACCGCAGAACGGCGACCCTCGCCCTCCTGACGCAGACGCCGCGCCCGGTTCATTCCCTCGGTCACGTACTCGGTGACCTTCTCGTAGAGGTCCCGTTCGTCGTCGCTCAGCGGGTACTTCGCCGTGGTCGCCTCGCGTTCAGGAAACAGCTTCGTGCCGTCGAAGCGCAGCAGTTCCTCTTTGACGCGGCGGCGCATTAGATCTGAGGGGGGTTCATCGCTGTGTGCACCGCGGCGGAACCGGCCGGCGAACCGATCCTCATCGAGCAAGGCCATGAACAACTGGAAGTCCTCCGGCTTACCGTTGTGAGGCGTCGCCGTCATCAGCAGAAAATGTCGAGCTGCTCGCTCCAATCGTTGGCCGAGCCGGTAGCGCTTGGTCGCTTCGACATCCCCGCCTCGATAGGTGGCCGACATCTTGTGGGCCTCGTCTACGACCACCAGATCCCAGTCGGTGCGGCCCAGGTGAACCTGGAGGCCCTCGTCGCGGGCAAGCATGTCCAGTCGGGCGATCAGGCGGTGCCGTGTCTCGAAGGGATTCCCGGACCGGGTCGACTCCACCATCTCGCGGGTGAGCAGTTCGAACTCCAGGCCGAACTTCTCACCCAGCTCGTCCTGCCATTGCTCCGCCAACCCGCCGGGCACGACGATCAGGCACCGCTCCAGGTCGCCGCGCACGATCAACTCCTTGACGAGCAAACCGGCCATGATCGTCTTGCCCGCCCCTGGGTCATCGGCCAGCAGGAACCGCAGCGGGTTCTGCTGCAGCATGTCCAAGTACACGGCGTCGATCTGATGAGGCAATAGCTCGACATCGCTCGAATGTGTCGCCAGGTATGGGTCGAACAGGTAGGCGAGGCTGATGCGCTTAGCCTCGGCCACCAGCACGAACAGCTCCGGATCGGCGTCGAAGCTCCACCGCTGTCCTTCGGTACCGGCCAACAACTCCACATCGTTGTCGCGGTACAACAACTCTCTGTGGACGCCGCCATCGCCGTCCTCATAGGTGAGGTTCACAACATCCGAGCCAAGCCGGTCCACGTCGATGACGGTGACCGGCCCCGACAGCGCTAAACCACCAAGGCGCATGCCTTTGGTCAGATCATCGAACCGTCCCATTCGTCCGGCGAGCGTACAGCTAGCCCACGGCACGGCCGGGCCGGGCCGGTCTGGCGGGCGGGTCCGCCTCGCTAGTGCTCTGTCCACAAACGTTTGTGGGGGTCGCGTCCACCACTTTGGGGTTTGTGGGTGCTGGGATTGGGGGATGTCGAAACCATTGCGGGTTCGTCGTTTGACGGACCAGGAGG
>JAJDZO010000358.1 GCA_022824605.1 Acidimicrobiia bacterium | reverse complement strand
CTCTTGGAACACCCTGTACCGGGCGCTGCTGGAGCGCCTGCCGCCGCAGCGCTACCACCTCGGCTGCGGCGCCGCCGGCGTGACCACTCAAGGCGACTCTGCCACGGTGCACTTCGCTGACGCAGGCGCCGACACGTTCGACCTGGTGGTGGGCGCCGACGGGATCGGATCGACGGCGCGCGAGGCGGTGGCGCCCGACACCGACACCACCTACGCCGGTTATGTGGCCTGGCGGGGCACGGTGCTGGAGCGTGACCTGTCGCCAGCCAGCGCCGAGGTTTTCGCCGACGCCATGGTCTATCAGGTGCTCGACCGGTCCCATGTGCTGGTGTACGCCATCCCCGGACCGGGCGACTCCGCCCAACCCGGTTGCAGGGCCCTCAACTTCGTGTGGTACCGCAACGCGCGCGACGGCGACTACGACGAGTTGATGACCGACCGCCACGGCGCACACCGCCCGGCCACCATGCCGCCGGGGCTGGTGCAGCAACGCTTCGTGCGGGAACTGCACGCCGACGCCGACGCGCAACTGGCGCCGCAGCTGGCCGAGCTGGTGCGGGCCTGCGATGAGCCGTTCATTCAGGCGATATTCGACATGGCAGCCCCGCAGCTCCGCTGTGGCCGCGCCATTCTCATCGGCGATGCCGCCGCCGCGCTGAGGCCCCATGTCGCCGCGGGCACAGCCAAGGCCTGCGCCGACGGCTGGGCGCTGCGGGACTTCCTGGCCGGCGCCGCCGACCTCGACGACGCGCTGGCGGGATGGGAGGCCCAGCAGTTGGCGCTGGCCCGGCGCATCGCAGCCAAGTCGCGAGCCATGGGCGAGGCGTCACAGACCGCAGGCACGATGGTGCCCGGCGACCCCGACTGGAGGTTCGGGCTCTTCGGCCCCGGCAACTAGTCCCCTGGGACCTCCCCTCTGGGCCGATATTGCATTTTGCATGATCCGCGGCCACGCTTGAGCGCCCACACCACCGGGAGGACGGCCTTGCCCGCAGTGCACATCGATTCGTCGGGCACGGGCCCCCCGCTGGTGCTGATCCACTCGCTGCTGACCGACGCCCGGGCCTACGACACCGTCGCAGCGGAACTGTCGGGCCGCTTCCGGCTGCACCGGGCGTGGCTTCCAGGGTTCGGCCCCTCGCCACCCCTCGACGCCGACGACTCCCCCGACCTGTTCGACCTGGCTGCCATGGTGGCCCAGTCGATGCGGGAAGCCGAGGTGGGACCGGATGCGGCTGTGCTCGGCAACGGGCTGGGCGCCTTCGTGGCCGTGGCCATGGCCATCGCTCACGGCTCGCAGTTCGGCCCGCTGGTCGTGGCCAACGGCGGCGCCGTCTTCTCCGCGCCGCGCCGCGAAGCCTTCGAGACGATGAGCCGGCTGGTGTCGGAGTCGGGCATGGCGGCCGTGGTGGAGACCGCCGTGCAACGCATCTTCCCCGCCGACTACCTGGCCGCCCATCCTGCGGCCACCGACCAGAGGCGCAGCGTGCTGTTGGAGATCGATCCCGGCTCCTTCGCAGCGTGCTGCCGGGCGCTGCACGCCATGGACCTGCGCTCGCGCCTGAAGAAGATCACCAACCCCACCCTGGTCGTCGGCGGAGCGGCCGACGCCACCACCCCGCCGGAGATGTCGCACGAGTTGGCCGCATCGATAGCCGGAGCCGAACTGGTGATCCTCGACGACTGCGGGCACTGCCCTCCCCTGCAGCAGCCCGCCGCCTTCGCCGCCGCGGTCGACGCCTTCCTCGCCTCTCGCCTTCACCGCTGACGGCACCACCCAACGCCCCTCACGATCGGAGACCCCTAAGTGGAGATCAACACCGAACTGCTCGACACCTACTGCGACCGCTACCGCAACTGGGGGCGCTGGGGCGACGACGACGAGCTCGGCACCCTCAACTTCATCACACCCGCCAAGATCGCCGAGTCGGCCCGCTTGGTGAGCCAGGGCAAGGTGTTCTCGCTGCAACTCCCCCTCGACGGCAACGGCCCCCAGACCGGGGCCTTCGGGCGGGTCAACGCGGTGCATCAGATGGTGGCCACCGGCACCGACCATGTGGCCGGCACGCAGGGATGGCCCCTGGGCTGGGGCGTCGCCGACGACACGCTGTTCCTGTTCCTGCAGGGCGGCACCCAGTGGGACGCTCTGGCCCACATATTCCACAACGGCAAGATGTACAACGGCTACGACGCCGCGCTGGTGTCGAGCGGCGGCGCGGCCCGCAACGGCATCGAGAACGTCAAGACGGTGGTGAGCCGCGGCGTGCTGCTCGACATTCCCCGAGTGCTGGGGGTCGACCACCTCGAACCCGGTTTCGCCATCGGCCCCGAACTGCTCGACGAGGCCTGCGAGGCCCACGGCACCGACGTCGGCACCGGCGACATGGTGCTGGTGCGCACCGGCGACATGGCCCGCCGCCGCAGCCTGCCCGGCTGGGACGGCTACTCGGCGGGCGACTCGCCCGGCCTGTCGCTGCTGGCCGCGCCCTGGCTGGCCGAACGAGAGATCGCCGCGCTGGCCACCGACACCTGGGGCGCCGAGGTCCGCCCCAACGAGATCGACGGCAGCTTCCAGCCGCTGCACCTGGTGATGGTGGTGAGCATGGGACTGCTGGTGGGCGAGATCTGGCATCTCGACGAACTGGCCGCCGACTGCGCCGACGACGGGATCTACGAGTTCCAGCTCGTGGCGCCCGGACTGCTGATACCCGGCGCGGTCGGCTCGCCCCTCAACCCGCAAGCAATCAAATAGGCGCCAGACACGACGCCGACAGCAAAGGCAGGTCAAATGAACCTCGACGGCAAGGTAGTGGTGGTGACCGGGGCCAGTCAGGGCATCGGTCGCCAGATCGCGCTCGACTGCGCCGCGGCGGGCGCCGATCTGGTGCTGGCGGCCCGCTCAGCCGACGCGCTCGACGACACCGCCGAACAGGTGAGAGGTCTTGGCCGGTCCGCTCAGGCGATACCCACCGACGTGACCGATCCCGACTCGGTGGACGCCATGGCCCGAGCCGTGCTCGACCGCTGGGGCCGCGTCGATGTGCTGGTCAACAACAGCGGCATCGCCGGGCCGTCGGCACCGCTGTGGGAGATCGACCCCGCCGACTGGCACGAGACGATGGCGGTGAACGTCACCGGAGTCTTCTCGTGCTGCGCAGCCCTGATGCCCCCGATGATCGAGCGAGGCGCAGGATCGGTGGTGATCATCGGCTCGATCACCGGCAAGCGGGCGCTGTTGAACCGCTCGGCCTACGCCACCAGCAAGGCTGCGCTGATCGGGCTGACCCGCACGCTCGCCGAGGATGCCGGCCCCCACGGCGTGAGGGTCAACCTGGTGTCGCCCGGCGCGGTGGAAGGGCCCCGCATCGACCGGGTGTTCGAGATGCAGGCCGAGGCCCAGGGCCGCACATCGGAGCAGGTGCGTGAGCAGTTCCTGGCCCTGTCGCCACTGAGACAGCTGGTGACGGCTTCCGACATCGCCCGCATGGTGGTGTTCCTGGCCTCCGACGACGCCGCCCGCATCACCGGCGCCGACATGAACGTCACCGCCGGCGTGGTGATGCACTAGTGGTGACGCAATAGAAAGGACGCCCTCCGTGGCTCATCCCAAAGTGATCGTGCAGATCTATCCGATGCTGCCCGCAGAAGGGGCCGAGGGCCGCATCGCGGCGGCACCCGTGGGCCGCGACCGCGAGCTCTACCACCAGGTGCTCCACGACTGGACCGACCTCGTGACGCTCGCCGACGACCTCGGAGTGTGGGGCATCAGCACCATCGAGCACCACCTGCACTCCGAGGGCTACGAGGTGGGCCCCAACCCCGGAGTGCTCAACGCCTACTGGGCCGCGCTGGTGAAGAACGCCTACATCGGCGCGCTCGGCTACGTGATGGCCACCCAGGATCCGATACGGGTGGCTGAGGAGACCGCCATCCTCGACCACCTCACCCGGGGCAGGTTCTTCGTCGGGCTGGCCAGGGGCTACCAGTCGCGCTGGACCAACATCCTGGGACAGCACGGCGGTGCGGTGGCCACCCTCGGCGACCAGAGCGACGAGGACTACCGCAACCGGGTCCTGTTCAACGAACGCACCGAGATGCTGCTCAAATGCTGGACCGAGGAGTCCTTCGAGTACAAGGGCGACTCCTATGAGGTGCCCTACCCGCACGACACCGGCGTGGTCGGCTACCCCGCCCGCCGGATCGCCTCGCTCGCCGGCACCGCCGGCGAAGTCGACGAAGCCGGGGCGGTACGGCGGGTGAGCGTCGTGCCCAAGCCCTACACGCTGCCGCATCCGCCGGTGTTCGTGGCCACCAGCCGCAGCCCCGAGACGATCGTCTACTGCGCCGAGCGGGGCTTCATCCCCACGTACTTCATGCCGACCGCGGCGGTGGCCGAACACTCGCACCTCTACGTGGAGGCCGCGGCGGCCGCCGGGATCACCCGCAGGCACGGCGAGCGCCAGAACATCGTCCGCTGGCCCCACATCACCGCCACCGCGGCCGAGTACGACCGGCGCCTGCGCGACTACGACCTCGACATCTACCAGAACTTCTACGGCCCGTTCTTCCCGCAGTTCCCCAACGATCCCGACACCGACCACATCGCCTCGATGAAGGAGTCCGACATCTTCATCGGCGGCACCGTCGAACAGTCCGTCGAAGCCTGGCAGCAACTCGTCGAACAGGTGCCCGCCGAGTACATCACCTTGATCTGGCACTACGCGCAGATCCCCAAAGACGAGGTCGCCGAGGAGTTGACCCTTTTCATGCAGGAGGTTCTGCCCCACCTCGAGGTTCCCGACTTCGACACGCCGCCCGCCGGCAGCTACACCGACTCCGGCACCGGCAGCGGCGGAGACCCACACGCCCACACAGCAGCCGGAGGTGGCTGACGATGGCATCCAACCCGATAGACGGCTTCGAGGTCGCCCCAGGTGACGTGAGCTATGTGGGCGAAGGACTCCAGAGGCCCGAGTGCATCCTCGCCGAGCGCGACGGCTCGCTGTGGGTCGCCGACGCCCGAGGAGGGGTGGTGCACATCGACACCGCCACCGGCCGCCAGCGCCTCATCCATCAAGAATCCGACTCGCGCTTCTCGGAGGCCTCCGACGACGCTCAGCGGTTCACCACCGGCACCCTGCCGAACGGTCTCGCCTTCGCCTCCAACGGCGACCTGCTCATCTCCAACTTCGGAACCGACCGCCTCGAACGCATGACCCGCAGCGGCGAGTCCACCGTGATGTGCGACTCGATCGGCGGCGAGCCCATCGGCAAGGTCAACTTCGTGATGCGCGACTCCAAGGAGCGGATCTATGTGACCGTGTCGACCATGATCCCCAACTGGATGGAGGCGATCAGTCCCAACGTCGCCGACGGGCGCATCGTGCTCGTGGATTCCGACGGCCCGAGGGTGGTGGCCGAGGGGCTGGCCTTCACCAACGAGGTGCGCCTCGACGCCAACGAGGAATGGATGTACATCGCGGAGACATGCGGCAAGCGCGTGAGCCGGATGCGGGTGCAGCCCGACGGATCACTGAGCGACTACGAGGTGTTCGGCCCCGACGACACCGGAGCGCTCATCGACGGCATCGCCTTCGACTCCCACGGCAACCTGTGGGGCACCCATGTGTTCAACGACCGGATCTTCGCCATCACGCCCGACGGCGACCTGCGGATCATCCTCGACGACGACCGCGGCTCGACCGCCAGTCGGGCCTTCCTCGACGCCTTCCACCGCGACGAGGCCACCCCCGAGTTGATGCTGGCCGCCGGAGGCACCGTCGCGCCATGGACCGCCAGCGTCACCTTCGGCGGCGCCGACCTGCGCACCGTCTATGTGGGCAGCCTGCGAGGCACCCGGATCCCGTACTTCCGCAGTCCCGTTGCCGGGCTGGCGATGGTTCACTGGTAGAAACGCCGCGCTGGTGACCCAACCGGCGCGGCTACGCAACACAAGGAGCTGACAAATGGCGATCAGGCTGTACCAATTCTTGGACGTCTCATCCGGCTTGCAGGCCGGGCAGTTCGGGATCGGCGGACGAAGCGAGATCGACAGCCTCGACGACCTCGACCCGATCTACAAGCGCCTGCTCGACGAGCAGGTCACCGCGGTGGTGTCGGTGATCGGTGCCGACGGCCGGCCGAGCCTCACCCCGATGTGGTTCGACTACTCCGGCGACAAGGTGCTGATCAACGTGGCCGAGCACCGCAAGAAGACGACCTGGATCCGCAACAACCCCGAAGTGACGCTGATCCTCATCAACCCGCAGAACCCCTACCACTGGGTGTCGATGAAGATCACCGTCGACCGCGAGATCTCCGAGGACGACCCGGCAGAGGGCGCTTGGGTCACCGAGCAACTCGACGGCATCTGGACCAAATACACCGGCACCGACGGGCCCTACGGCCTGCGAGACCCGTCCATCGACGAGCGGCGGGTGCTCTTCGAGTGCCGGGTGGACAAGGTCTCAACCTTCGGACAGCCCTGAGCACTGGGGCCGGGCTCGCGCCCTAGCCCGACAGGGCTCGTTGGCGGCGCGCCTCAGGATCAGTAGAGGCATCGAGAGGACCGCACGAAGATGACCACAACCAGCGCAGCAGCAGCACTCGCCAGGATGCTCGACGCCTACGGAGTCACCCATGTGTTCCATGTGCCCGCGGTGCTGCGGCGCACCATGGTGGAGATCGAGCGCCTCACCGACATCAAGCGGATCCGTCCCCACGGCGAGAAGCCGTCCGCCTATATGGCCGACGGCTACGCCCGGGCGTCGGGACGGCCCGGCGTGTGCATGGCCCAGGTGGTGGGGGCTCTCAACCTCTGCGCCGGGCTGCGCGACGCCCATCTGGCCCACTCGCCGGTGATCGCCCTCACCGGCGGGCGCCACCCGTCCACCAAGTTCAGAGGCGTCTACCAGGAAGTCGACGACGTGCCCGCCTTCGAGACGGTCACCAAGTTCAACGCCACCATCGACGACGCCGAACGGATCCCCGACATGATGCGCCAGGCGTTCCGGGTGGCCACGTCGGGATCACCCGGTCCGGTGCACCTGCAGTTCGCCGGCAATGAGGGCCAGCTCGACGCCACCGACATCGCAGCCAGCACCCACATCGACCCTGCCCACCGTGCCGTTGCGCCGCACCGGACCGGCCTGGCCGACCCGGCATCCTCGGACCCGGCGCTCAAGGTGCTGAGGCATGCGAAGCGGCCCGTGATCGTGGCGGGCGGCGGCGTGCGGCTATCGGGGGCACGCGAGGCTTTGGTGCGCCTCGCCGAGCACTTCGACATCCCGGTGGCGACCTCGCTCAACGGCAAGGACACGATCCCGGCGTCGCATCGCCTGAGCGTCGGGGTGGTGGGCACCTACTCGCGAGCGGCGGCCAACCGCATCGTTTCCGCCGCCGACGCCGTGTGCTACGTGGGCAGCAGCGTCGGCAGCATGACCACCCACTTCTGGCAGGTGCCCCCGCCGGGTCGCCCTTCGATCCAGATCGACATCGACCCCGAAGTGATCGGCCGCAACTACTCGCCGACCACAGGCCTCTGCGGCGACGCCCGAACCGTGCTCGAGACGATGCTCAGCCGAGCCGGCGAACCGGTTCAACGTCCGTCGTGGACGGCCGAGGCACACGACGCCGTGGGGAGCTGGCGAGCAGAGCACGCCGCCGAATTCGCGTCCGACACGACGCCGGTGCGCCCCGAGCGTGTCTGCGCCGACCTGAGCGCCCACACACCCGACGACGCCATCGTGGTGGCCGACACCGGCCATGCCGGCATGTGGATGGGCGGAATGTTCGACGTGACCGACGGCCAGGACTATCTACGGTCAGCCGGCCACCTCGGCTGGGCATTCCCGGCCGCGTTAGGGGCCAAATGCGCGCAGCCCGACCGCCCGGTGGTGTGCTTCACCGGCGACTCGGGCTTCTGGTATCACGTCGCAGAGATCGAGACCGCGGTCCGCTGGAACATCGCGGCGGTGACCGTGGTGAACAACAACGCCTCGGGCAACCAGTCCAAGCGGGGCTTCGACCGGGTCTACGGCGGCACCCAGACTGAGCAGGGCGCCTCGGACCTGTGGAAGTTCACGATGGTGGACTTCGCGGCGCTCGCCAACCAGATAGGAGCCCTCGGCCTGCGAGTCACCGACCCCAGTGAGTTCGCGCCCGCCCTTGATCAGGCGTTCGCCTCAGGCCGCCCCGCGGTGATCGACGTGGTCACCGACATAGACGCCCTTGCTCCCTTGGCCGTCACCGCCTGACCCCCAGCGAATCCGACACGGCGCCGCGGCGTGCGATGCACGTTCAACTGGCGCAGGCGAGCGCTCGGGTTGACAGCGCCACGCGGCGGCGGGCGGAGGCGAGATCGTTGCGATCCAGTCCGTTGGTGACATAGGCGAACGACAAACCGGTGGCAGGGTCGGCCCAGGCCACCTGTCCCGCCGCGCCGCTGTGACCGAAGGCGTCGGCGGAGGCGCCGTGCCCATGGCTGCGCATGCCGGCCTTGCCGTCACTGCCGGCCAGGATGAAGGCGTGTGACCGGTTGGCCGGGGTGCCGGTCCAGTCGGGGTGGCTCTGGCGCACGACCACGGCGTCGGCCCGCACGTCGGGGTGAAGGAAGTCGTCGGTGTTGTGGAGCACGCCCTGGTACCAGAGGACCATCTCCTCGGCCCGTGCGATCCCGCCGCCGCCGGGGATCCCCACCGCCCGAAGCCAGGGCAGGTTGAACGCCGTCAACGCCGCTTCGGGGATCGCGCCGGGCAACTCCTCAACCCCGAGAGCATCCAGTTCCTTGGCTGTGGGCGTGGAGCCCACGCTCACGCCGTCGGCCACATCGTCCTGGTCGTCGACGCCGATGCCCAACCACCGCGAACACCCTGCGGGCTCCATCACGCGCTGGGTGATCACGTCGGCGTAGGGACGGCCGGTCACCTCGGTGATGATGTCGGCCAACACCCAATGCGCGGCTAGAGCGTGGTACTCGAACCGTGTGCCCGGCTCCCAGTCGGTGCCCCACGTTGCGTAGCCCGCCAGCCGGGCGGCGCGATCG
>JAJDZO010000289.1 GCA_022824605.1 Acidimicrobiia bacterium | reverse complement strand
CTGGAAGCCGCCCGAGTCGGCCGACTCGTTGCCGAAGAGGATCAGATCGAATGCGCCGCCGTCGGCCTCCAGCGACTCGATGGCCGCGGTGAGGGCGCGGGCGGTGCGCTGAGGATCCCAGGCGGCTGCGTCGGTGCGGATCAACACGCCGTGGTGGGCACCCACCGAAGCCGCGTAACGCAACTGTTCGACCGACTCGTCCGGGCCCAAGGTGAGCACGGTCACCTCGCCGCCGGTGCGCTCCGCGATCTGCACGGCCTCCTCCACGCCGCACTCCTCGTGCGGGCTCGTGGTGAAGCCCAGGTGAGCGGCGTCCACGGCCTGGCCGTCCGCGGTGACGTTGATCTTCGCGCCGGGTGCCGGCACCCGCTTCACGCAGCACAGGATCCGCATGTCGGCCGGCCCGCTAGTTCTTCATGCGGGAGTCGTCGGGGTCGAACACCGCGCCGGTGCTAGCCACCTGTACCGGGAACAACTCGTTCATGTACATGACCTGCAGGTCGGTGCCCGCCACCGCCAACTCGTTCGGCAGGTACGCCATCAGCAAGTGCTTGCCCACCGACGGCCCCGGACCTGCGGTGGTGACCCGCGACACCCGGCCGTGGGAGTCGACGATGCGCTCGCCGTCGCCGGTGAGGATCGGCTCGTTGCCGCCCTGCATGTAGCGCTTGCAGCCCTCGCGGTCATGCAGATCCTCAACCGTAAGCACGCACATCTGCACCTCGGGGTCGCCTGCCTCGCGGGCCGCCACGTAGGCCTCCTTGCCGATGAAGTCGGCGGCCTTCACCCTGGGCCGGGCCAGGCCGGCCTCCAGCGGGTTGTACTCGCTCTCGAGTTCGGCGCCCATCAACCGGTAGCCCTTCTCGAGACGGCCCGACGTGCCGTAGACGCCGCCGCCGGTGGGCCGCAGCCCGTAGTCGGCGCCGGCGCGCATCAGGGCGTCCCACACCGCGGGGCCGTCGCGCCAGGACAAGTAGATCTCCCAGCCGGTGTCGCCCACATACGAGATGCGGAACAGCGTGGCCGGCACCGGCCGGCCGGTGCCGCAGTCGAGTTCGACGTCCACCAGCGAACCGTAGGGCGAGCCGGCCTGCGTGAGGTCCGCGTCGCACAGCGCGGCGAGCACCGCGGGGGCGTTGGGTCCCCACAGCCCGAGGGTGGTTACCTCGTCGGTGATGTTGGCGAAGCTCACCGACCCGTCGGTCGGCATGTGGCGCCGGGTCCAGAACTCGTCACGTCCGCCGTCGAACACGCCGGTCACGATCCGCACCCGCTCGGTGTCCATGCGCATCATGGTCAGATCGGAGTGGAAGCCGCCGTCGGGGGTGAGCCACGGCGTGTACACGGAGCGGCCGACGGGCACGTCGATCTTGTTGACGGCGAGGCGGTCGGCGTAGGCAACCGCACCCGGTCCGGTCAGCTCGTAGATCTGGAACGCGCTCAGGTCCACCAGCCCACAGTTCTCCCGCAGGTTGAGGTGCTCGGCGTTGGTGATGGGACTCCACCAACGGTTGTCCCACTCGACAGTCCGCTCGGCCAGTCCGTAGCGCTCCACGAGGTCGGCGTTGGACTCGAACCACTGGGGCCGCTCCCAGGTGCGGGCCTGGAAGAAGAAGGCGCCCAGCTCCTGCTGGCGTGAGAAGTAGGGCCCCACCCGCAGGTTGCGGCGGCTCTCCCACTGCTCGGCTGGATGCACGATGCCGTAGGTCTTGTTGAAGTGCTCGGCGGAGCGGGCCCAGATGTGCTCGTCGGGGCGCTCCTCGGGATAGAAGCGGGCGATGTCGGCGCCGTGGACGTCGATCACTCGGGGATAGCCGAAGGTCATCCACTCGGCCACCACCTGGGCCATGCCCGGCCCCTCCTTGACCCACACCGCGGCGGCCGACCAGAGGTTGCGCACCTCGGGAACCTCGCCGAGACACGGCATAGCGTCGGGGGTGAGCGACAGCAGCCCGTTGATGGCGTACTTGATCTCGGCGTCTCCCAGCATGTCCATCAACTCGATGGCCTGTTCCATCTGGGGATCGAAGTCGTCGGGGGTGAACGGCATCTCCGTGGGCGAGAGCGCCGCCTCCTCGTTGGAGGGGATGTCGTCGGGGTGGTGAAAGATCGGCCGGTGGGCGTAGGAGCCCACCTCCATCGAGCCGGCGGTCTGGCGCTCGTAGCAGAAGGTGTCCATGTCTCGCACGATCGGGTAGCCGATCTCGTTGCCGGTGGATGCGAGGATGTCCATCGGCCCCACATCGGCCATCTGGTGAACGGCCGGCACCAGCGGGATGTGGGCGCCGGCCATGTTGGCCAGCCGGTTGGACCACACCCCGCAGGCGATCACGACGTGCTCGGCCTCAATGGTGCCGGCGCTGGTGACCACCGCGGTGACGGTTCGGTCGTCGGGGTTGGGGCCGGGCTCGGTGCAGATGTCGAGCACCTCGGTGTTGGCCAGCACCCGGCAACCGTTGTCGACGGCGAGTCGGCGCATGACGGTGCCGGTCTCCAGCGAGTCCACCACCGACACGGTGGGGCAGTAGAAGCCGCCCAGGATCACGTCGGTGTTGACGAAGGGAACCAGTTCGTACACCTCGTCGGGGGTCAGCAGCCGGGCGTCGACGCCCCAGGCGGTGGCCGAGGTCATGCGGCGTTGCAGTTCGTCCATCCGCTCGGGAGTGCGGGCCACCTCGATCCCGCCCGAGTCGACCGACAGGCCGAGGTCGCGGTACTGGTTGGCGCTCTGCACGCCGAGCAGGCACATCTCCTTGTTGTGGTCCACCGGGAAGATGAAATTGGAGGCGTGACCGGTCGATCCGCCGGGGTTGGGCAGCGGGCCCTTGTCCACCAGCACCAGGTCGTTCCAACCGAGCTTGGTCAGATGGCCTACCAGGCAGTTGCCGACGATGCCGGCTCCGATCACCACGCACTTGGCACTGGTTGGCAAGTCGCTCACGTGCGGTCCTCCCTCATCGGTCCTCCAGCGCGACGGTCCTTCAGACCAGCGGCTGAAGACAGTATCCATGCCACCGGTGGGCACGGTCCGCGTTCTGTAATGCGGAATCGTTCCGAGATGCGGAACGACAAGCTACCCTCCGAGATCGTGCGGTGCCAACATTCCAGGCCCTGCGGGACAGTACCGCGGCAGATCGGCCTCGGGTCGGCTTGGCGACGCA
>JAJDZO010000280.1 GCA_022824605.1 Acidimicrobiia bacterium | reverse complement strand
AGGCGGGAGCCGGCCTCGTCGATCAGGTCGATGGCCTTGTCGGGGAGGTGGCGGTCCGAGATGTACCGGTCGGCGAGATTGGCCGCGGCCACCAGCGCCTGGTCGGTGATCGTGACCCTGTGATGCGACTCGTAGCGGTCGCGCAGGCCCTTGAGGATCTCGATGGTGTGGGCCACGGTCGGCTCGTCCACCACCACCTTCTGGAAGCGGCGCTCCAGCGCAGCGTCCTTCTCGAGGTGCTTGCGGTACTCGTCGAGGGTGGTGGCCCCGATCGTCTGGAGCTCGCCGCGGGCCAGCATCGGCTTGAGGATCGAGGCTGCGTCGATGGCGCCCTCGGCCGCGCCCGCGCCGACGAGAGTGTGGATCTCGTCGATGAACAAGATGATGTCGCCGCGGCTCTGGATCTCCTTGAGGACCTTCTTGAGCCGCTCCTCGAAGTCGCCCCGGTAGCGGCTGCCCGCCACCAGCGCACCCAGGTCCAGCGTGTAGAGCTGGCGGTCCCGCAGGGTGTCGGGCACGTCGTCTGAGGCGATGGACTGGGCCAGACCCTCCACGATGGCCGTCTTGCCCACGCCCGGCTCGCCCACCAGCACCGGATTGTTCTTGGTGCGCCGCGACAGGATCTGCATGACCCGCTCGGACTCGCGGCCACGCCCCACTACGGGGTCGAGCGCCTTCTCGCGGGCGAGTTGGGTGAGGTTGCGGCCGAACTGGTCGAGCACATGCGAGCCCGACGACGAGTCGCCGCTGCCGCCGCCGGTGGTGGCGCCCGCCTTCTCGCCCGGCGCTGAACCGGAGACCCCGCCGTAGGCCGACAACAGCTGGATGACCTGCTCACGGACCCGGGCCAGATCGGCGCCGAGCTTCACCAAGACTTGTGCGGCGACCCCCTCGCCCTCGCGGATCAACCCAAGAAGGATGTGCTCGGTACCGATGTAGTTGTGACCGAGCTGCAGCGCCTCGCGCAGGCTCAACTCGAGAACCTTCTTGGCCCTCGGCGTGAAGGGGATGTGGCCGCTGGGCGAGCTGCCGCCCTGACCGATGATCTCCTCCACCTGGCCGCGCACCGATTCGAGGCTGATGCCAAGCGATTCCAGCGCCTTGGCCGCAACGCCCTCGCCCTCGTGGATCAACCCGAGAAGGATGTGCTCGGTGCCGATGTAGTTGTGGTTGAGAAGGCGCGCCTCCTCCTGGGCCAGAACCACGACGCGGCGCGCCCTGTCGGTGAACCGCTCAAACATCGCACACACCTCCTGGCCAGACGGGCTGCCCTGTGTGGGGCAGTGTAACCCGGCGATGTGACAGGAGTTGCGCCGCCCCATGCCGCT
This sequence comes from Acidimicrobiia bacterium, assembly GCA_022824605.1. GTDB lineage: Bacteria > Actinomycetota > Acidimicrobiia > Acidimicrobiales > Aldehydirespiratoraceae > Aldehydirespirator. Next base: position 2,752 of record JAJDZO010000280.1, on the reverse strand, counting down.
CGGCCTGTGACATGGGCCACGCCGGGTCTTGTGTGCCTGAAGGCTCCGAAGGGCCGCAGCCGGGCCGAGACACACCAGCGAGGCGGCCCGCAGACCCGGTAGCCCGTTAGCCTCGCGGGGTGGCCGACTCCTCCCCGTTCGACCTGCTGGGGTGCCTGCCCGATGACCTCCGGCGGGTGGAGAAGGAGTTGCTGGCCGCGGCGGCCGCCCCCGACGAATTCGTCACCGAACTGGCCCGGCACCTGATCGCCGCCGGCGGGAAGCTGGTCCGGCCCGGCTTCTGCCTCGCCTCGTCGCTGGTGGGCGAACCCGACCCGCTCGGATCCTCCGATGCCGCCGTGAAGGGAAGCGCCTCAGTGGAGCTGGTCCACATCGGATCGCTGTACCACGACGACGTGATGGACGAGGCCACCACCCGCCGGTCGGTGCCCAGCGTCAACGCCCAGTGGGGCAACCTGCGAGCCATCCTGGCCGGCGACTACCTGCTGGGACGGGCCTCGGCGCTGGCCGCCTCGCTCGGAGCCGACATCGCAGTGCTGCTGGCCGAAGCCATAACCCAACTCTGTGAGGGCCAGATCATCGAACTGGAGAACGCCTACGACACCGGGCGCAGCGAGCGGCGCTACGAGCAGGCCCTATCGGGCAAGACCGCGGCCCTGTTGTCGATCTCGTGTCGGATCGGAGCCACCGTGGGCGGGGTGTCGCGGGCCGCGGTGGACGCCCTCGGAGAGTTCGGCTTCTCCTACGGCATGGCCTTCCAGATCGTGGACGACATCTTGGACCTGACCGCCACCGAGTCTCAATTGGGCAAGCCGACCGGCAACGACCTGGCCGAGGGCACCTACACGCTGCCGGTCATCCGTGCATTGGCCGACCCGACAGTGGGCGACGAGTTGCGCTCGATCCTCGGACGGCCCATCGATGCTGCTGAGCGAGACCGGGCCGCCGCGCTGGTGCGGTCCACCACCGGAGTGGACGACGCCCGAGAAACCGCCCGCACATGGGCCGACAAGGCCCAAGCCGCGTTGGTGTCATTGCCCGACACCCCGGCCACCGCAGTCCTGCGCCTAGCCGCCGACCGCCTGATCGAAACCCCCATTCTCTCCGGCTAGCAATCCGGGTGGCACCTCGACTCGGGCGGCGGCGGTCAGCGGTCCTGGTTGCGTTCGTAGACGATTCTCAGGCCGTGGAGGGTCAGGAACGGCTCTACGTGCTCGATGGTCTGTGAGACACCGGCGACCACATGGGCCAGGCCCCCGGTAGCGACCACGTTGGCCTCACCCAACTCGGCCAGGAAACGGGCGTTCATGCCGTCGATCATGGCCGAGAACCCGTACAGGGCACCGGACTGGATCGACTCGACCGTGGTCTTGCCGATCACACTGCGAGGCTCCACCAACTCCACCGCGCCGAGGGCGGCCGCCCGACCGATCAGAGCGTCCAGGCTGATCTCGATGCCGGGCGCGATGGCGCCGCCCATGAAGGCGCCGTCGGCGGAGATCACATCGAAGTTGTTGCCGGTGCCGAAGTCGACCACCACGGTCGGCCCGCCGTAGAGGTCGTAGGCGGCCACCGCGTTGGCGATGCGGTCGGCGCCCACCTCCTTGGGGTTGTCGTAGTGGATGGGCATGCCGGTCTTGACGCCCGGCCCGACCACCACCGGCGAGAAGCCGAGCTGGCGGCGCACCATCTCACGCAGTCCGGCGAGCAGGCGAGGCACGCCCGAGCAGATCGACACCCCGGTGACATCGCGGTCGAAGTCGATGTCGATCACCGAAAGCAGCGACCGGATGACCACTCCGAGCTCGTCGGCGGTGCGGCTGGGGTCGGTGGAGAGCCTCCAGTGGTCGACCAACCCGTCGGCCGCGCCCGAGCCGTGCACTGCGGCCGGGTCGTAGACGCCGACAACCGTCTGGGTGTTGCCGACATCGATAGTGAGCAGCACGGCCGCAGGATACGGCGGATCGGCTTCACACGCGGAGCCTCAAGGCATCTGTTGTGCCGCGGACACGCGGCCCGAGCCGCCAACACAACCACAACCGAGACGGCGGATCGGCTTCAGGGGGCGCGGCAGCCTCAATCAGAGCGCGAGGGTCAGGGGGCGCGGCAGGCGAAGTTGTCGATCAGGCGGGCCTTGCCGAACCTCACGGCCACCAGCAGCCGCACCTCGCCGTGCAGCGGTCCCTGCGCGATGAGCGTGGGCGCCAGAACGGCTGCGGCGTAGTCGATCTGCGCCTCCGACGCCGTCGCGATGACGGCGGCCATCTCGGCCTCGACCACGGCGGGACGGGTCTCACCGGCATGCACCAGGGCCGCTCCGGTCTCCAGCGCACGGCGCAGCACCGGCGCCTGGCTGCGCTCGGCCTCGCTCAGGTAGACGTTGCGGCTGGAGAGGGCCAGGCCGTCGGGTTCGCGCACGGTGGGACATCCCACCACCCGCACCGGCAAAGACAGATCGGCGACCATCCGTTTGACGATCACAAGCTGCTGGAAGTCCTTCTCCCCGAAGTAGGCCGAGCACCGGCCCACGATGGAGAACAGCTTGGCCACCACCGTGGCCACCCCGGCGAAGTGGTCGCCGCGGGACGCTCCGCACAGCACACGGGCGACCGGCCCCGGATCCACGGTGGTGGTGACCGGCTCGGGATACATCTCGCCAGCGGTAGGAGCGAACACGATGTCGACGCCCGCCTCGGCGCACATCGCCAGATCGCGCTCGAAGTCACGGGGATAGGCGTCGAGGTCCTCGCCC
>JAJDZO010000019.1 GCA_022824605.1 Acidimicrobiia bacterium | reverse complement strand
CTACTCCATCGGCGCCGGTGGCGGCTCGATCGCCTGGCTCAGCGACACCGGCGAGTTGCGGGTGGGGCCCCGCAGTGCCGGGTCGATGCCTGGTCCGGCGTGCTACTCCCAGGGCGGGACCGAGCCGACGGTCACCGACGCCGACGTGGTGCTGGGCTTCATCGACCCCGACCGGTTCCTCGGCGGGGCCATGCGGCTGAGCCGGCGCCGCGCCGAGCGGGCGCTGGCTCGTCGTGTCGCCGATCCGCTGGGGATCGACGTGACCGAGGCGGCGGTGCGGGTGCGGCGGCTGATCGACGGCGTGATGGGCCAGGAGATCTATCGCCAGACCGCCCTGGAGGGCCACGATCCCCGGGACTTCACCATGTTCGCCTTCGGAGGGGCTGGTCCGGTGCACGCGGCCGCCGTCGCCGGGTATGCCGACGTTCACACCGTGGCGACGTTCCCCCACGGCAGTGAGTTCAACGCCTACGGGGTGGCCACCATGGGCGTGATGCAGACCTACGAGCGCACCCGCATGGTCCAACTCTTCGACGGCGACGCCTACGTCGACGCGGCAAGCCAGTTCAACGAGGTGGTGCGGGCGCTGGTCGCTCTGGCCGAACGGGACATGGCCGAGGAGGGCTTCTCGCTCGACACGGTGACGCTGCGCCTCGAGCTGGACATGAACTACGGCGGCCAGCACCACACGGTGCGGCTGAAGTCGCCCTGCCTGTTCCTGGAGAGTCCCGACGACGTCGTGGCGGTGTGCGACTCCTTCAACGAGGTGTTCGCGGCGGCCTACGGGGCCGGGTCGATCCACCCCTACGGCGGGATCCTCGTGCAGCTGTTCCGGCTGGTGGCCGGCGCGTCCGGGTACCAACTGGAGGACCGGCCTCGGCCCGTGGCGCCGGCGTCTCGCGATGCGGTGGCGTCTCGCAATGGGGCGGCGTCTCGCGATGCGGTGGCGTCTCGCGATGAGGTGGCGTCTCGCAATGGCGTCGATCGGGCGGTGGCGTGGCGGTCGCGGGAGGTGTTCTGGCCCGGCGAGGGCCTGCTGCTCACGCCGGTGCATGACCGGGCCGGGTTGCCCGACGGGTTCGCGGCCGAAGGGCCCGCGCTTATGGAGGACATCGACACCACCGTCGCCGTTCCGCCCGGCTGGACCTACAGCCTCGACGACCAGCGCACCGGCTGGCTCACCGCCCCGGAGACGGGCTCGTGACCGCCATGTCCTGCAGGTTGATGACGGGTGCTCTGAGTCCGGACGGGCTCGCCGCCGCGGAGACGGGCTCGTGACCGCCATCCCGACGGCCGGTACCCGGCTGCTGGACGTGGCCGCCATGGGCCTGGAGGAGCGCGTCGCCCGATTCGGCCGCCCGCTCATGAAACCCGGCCCCGGCCTCGACCCCGAGGTGCTCCACCGCGAGGTGCTGGAGTCGCCCACCGAGCTGGAGCTGGCCGGAGAGGGCAGCCTCGACCCCGTCGACCTCGAGATCTTCCTTCACAAGCTCGACTCGATAATCGACGACGGCCGCGACGTCTGCAAGTACCTGAGCATGGCCGAGATGCTCCAGGCGGGCGACCTCGGCGTGGGCATCTTCACCGCCAAGGGCGACCTGGCCGGCATGTCCACCGGGGTGATCCTGCACGCGCTCTTGCACTACGGCCCGGTGAAGTACGTGCTCAAGCACTACGTCGACGACCCCACCGTGGGCCTCGCCGACGGCGACATCTTCTTCTTCAACGACCCCGACGCCGGCGGGGTCCACACCTACGACCACTTCCTGATGATGCCGGTGTTCTCCGGCGGCGAGCTGCTGGCCTGGGTGGCCTGCGGCGGCCATCAGGGCGAGACGGGGTCGCGCTCTCCCGGCGGCTGGTCGCCCGAGATCGGCACCCGCTACGAGGAGGGCCTGCACATCACCCCGCTGCGGGTGGGCACCGACTTCCGGTTCCACACCGACCACCTCGAGTTCCTGCTGAACTCGGTGCGCACCCCCCGCCAGAACTCCCTTGACATGAAGGCCCGCCTGGCGGTGTGCGTGCGGCTGCGCAACCAACTGCTGCGGGAGGTGGAGCGGCGGGGCGCGGCCTTCGTGGCCGCCGGGCTGCGCCAGTCGATCAAGACCTCGGCCGCCCTGGCCCGCCGCCGCATCGCCGGCTTCAACGACGGCGTGTACCGGTCGGTGGTGTTCCTCGACACCATCGGCATCTCCGACGGCCTGATCCGCCTGCCGGTCGAGCTGCACAAGCGGGGCGACGAGCTGATCATCGACATGGCCGGCGCCTCGCCCGAGCCCCGCATCGGCCCCTTCCACCTGCGCTGGCACCTGGCCCGGGCCGCCTCGGCGGCGGCGCTGTTCCCGACGGTGTTCCGGGGCCTGCGCTGGTCGATCGGCCTGTTCGACCCGATCAAGCTCACCGCCCCGCCCAGCATCGTCAACGCCCCCGGCCGAGACTCCGGCACCGGCTCGGGCAGCCACACCGGACGGGTGGTGGTGCAGGGCCTGCTGCTGGCCGCCATGCGGATGCTGCACGACAGCGAGCACCGCGCCGGGGTCACCGCCCCGTTCGCCGAGAACCTGCTGCTGATCCAGTTCGGCGGGACCGGCCAGTACGGCAACCAGATCGCGGGCGGCCCCGCCAACGGCAACGCCACCGGCCAGGGGGCCCGCTTCGACCTCGACGGCGAGCACAGCGCCGGGTTCTTCTGGGCCATGGTGGTGGACTGCCCCGGCCCCGAGGAGCAGGAGCGCAAGTTCCCGTGGGTGTACCTGTTCCGCAACCGCTTCGACCGCGACGTGTGCGGGCTGGGCCGCCAGCGGGGCGGGGTGGGTCTCACCGACTGCTTCGTGATCCACGGCACTGCGGGCCTGCAGACCAACTCGGTGGGCACCGGCAGCCGGTTCACCAAGAACTACGGGCTGTTCGGGGGCTACTCCGGTGCGGCCCAGCCCCGCATCATCATCCGGGGCTCCGACGCCAAGGAGCTGATGACCGCGGGGGCTGGCGACCTGCCCATGAGCGTGCGGGAGCTGGCCGACGGGCGCCGCATCTCCGGCGATTACGCCTTCGGCCACACCAACTCCGAGGGTGAGACGGTAAGCGACGGCGATGTGGTGGTGCTGGCCCGGGGCTGCGGCGGCGGCTACGGGGATGTGCTGGAGCGCGACCCGGCCGCGGTGCTGGGCGACATCGCCGACGGGATCACCTCGCCGGAGCTTGCCGCCCGGCTCTACGGCGTGGTGCTGACCGCTGGCGGCGACCGGGTGGACGCCGAGGCGACGGCCGCTCGCCGGGCCGAGATCCGGGCCGAGCGCAAGCGGCAGGGCCGTCCCTACGCCGACTTCGTGGCCGGCTGGTCCAAGCGACGGCCCCCACCCGAGGCGCTGGGCCACTACGGCGAGTTCCCCGAGCCCGTACAGGTGGTCGACGACCGCGAATACCCCGTCGAACCGGTCACTGATCGTGGGACATGGCATCGATGACCCTGCTGACGGCTGCGTGCGGGGTTGGCGCGGCGGACGCCGGCGGAGTGTGTGTTCGACGGGTCGGTTGTCAGCCATGACCCTGCTGACGGCTGCGTGCGGGGTTGGCGAGGCCGACGCCGGCGGAGTGTGTGTTCGACGGGTCGGTTGTCAGCCGTGACCCGGTTGACGGCTCTTGTGCCTGGCGCGGTGTGCGCCGCGGCGCTGGGTCGGGCCTGGCCGGAGGGCGTCGCTTCGCAGGTGCGCTGTATCGACGAGGGCACCCGGGCCCTGGGCCTCGCGTACTGCTGCGCGCCGACGCCCAGCGAGGTCCGGCATCCCGACTCCGTGACGGCTGCGCTGGTAGCTACCCCGGGAGCACTCCCTGTGCTCGGAGTGGTGCCGGGTCCGCTGTCGAACGAACTTCTGTCAGAAACCCCCCGCAGAGGTGGGGAATCCGCAGGTAGTTCGCCGATCCAGGACATCCAAGACCTTCTTGACGACGCCTCGGACGCCGCGGCGGAAAGGATCCGGGCGCTGGCCGCCTGCGGGGTGAGGCGAGTCGCCGTCGTGGAGGACGCGGCGCCGCTGTGGTCCGGTACCGACGCTGCGGTCGAGGCGCACGGGCCCATGCTTCGTGCGGCCGCGCACCTGCGCATCGACTTGGTGCTGGTCGCCAGCGGTCCAGATGACGTGGCGCCGCTCGGGTACGACCGCTGGGCGTCCGGGCGGGGCTGCTCACCGGGGACGGGCTACCTGCCGGTCGAGGCCCTGGAATCCGCCGCAGCACTCGAGCGCGGGTTGGACCGGATCCGGGCCTCCGGCGATCCCGGTGAGGTCATTACCGGGCCGCTCGACGCCAGCGTGTCGCCTGAACTGGTGCGACACGCGTCGCGTGATCTGGCAAGGGCGGTGGGGCAACCGTGATGTACTCGGTCGGCATCGACATGGGCGGTACCTTCACCGACGGGGTGTTCTCCAACGGTGAGCTGGTCTCGTCGGTCAAGGTTCCCACCACGCACTTCGACCTGGCCCGCTCGGTGATGGCCTGCCTGGCCGGAGGCGCCGCCTCGTTCGACACACCTCTGGAGGACTTTCTAGCTGAGGTGGGCCTGTTCCGGCTGGCCACGACCGTCGGCACCAACGCGGTGGTAACCGGCACCGGCGACCCCGTGGGGCTGCTCGTCGAGGCCGGAGCGGAGCGGTTGCTGTACGGGCGGGCGGCGCCCGCCCCCGCTCTCGGCGTGTTCGTGAGTCCCGATCATGTGATGGGCGTGGACCCGGCCTGCGCTCCCGAGGTGGTGCTCGAGATGTGCCGTGACCTCGTTCAACAGGGTGTGCGCCAGACGGTGGTCAGCCTGCACGCCGCGAGCCGCGGGCAGGAGGCCCGCCTGCGGGCACTGGTGGGGGACCGCTACCCGGCCCACTACCTGCGCTCGATGCCCCTGACGATGGGCTGGGAAACGGCTGACACCGACGACGACGCCGTCCGCACCAGCACAGCCGTGCTCAACGCCTACCTGAGCCGGCCCATGGCCAAGCTCCTGTACCGCACCGAGGGGATCCTCCAGCAGGCCGGGCTGACCGTGCCGGTGATGGCCGCCCGCTCCGACGGCACGTGCAGCCGCACGGCCCGCACCACCGCCATCAGCACCTACAGCTCCGGACCCGCGGCGGGGCTGGAACTGGCCGCAGCCCAGGCCCAGCGGTACGGCGACGCGGCCGTAGTGACCTTCGACATGGGCGGCACCACCCTCGACCTCGGCCTGGTGCTCGACGGAGTCTTCGAGATCGATCCGACGCCAGAGATACGGGGGGTGCAAGTGGAGCTTCCGGTGGCCGGCATCACCTCCGTCGGCCTGGGGGGATCGTCGATCGCCTCCGCTGATTCCTCGTGGGACTTCACGGTCGGGCCTGCCAGCGCCGGAGCGGTGCCGGGCCCGGCGGCGTTCGGTCGGGGCGGCACCCAGCCGACCCTCACCGACGCCGACGTAGCGTTGTGCTTCCTTGACGACGGTCAGGTGCTGCCCGGCGACATCGTGCTCGACGTGCAGTTGGCGTGTGGCGTCCTCGCGCCGCTGTTCGACGACGGCGCCCCGATGGTCGCCGCGCTGATGGTGCGGGCCGCGGCCCACGAAAAGGCGGCCGCCGCTGTGCAGTCGCTCCTCGCCGACGCTGGTGTCGATGCGGCCGATGCCACGCTCTACGCCTTCGGTGGCGCAGGTCCGCTCCATGTTGGCGGAGTGGCTGAGCTGGCGGGGATCGGCCGGGTCCGGTCGTTCGCCCATAGCGGTGTCTACAGCGCCCGTGGCTTGATGGACAGCCTCGCCAGGCAGCGCTACGAGGCGAGCCTGGATACCGGTGAGTCCGCGGCCGCGGTATTGGCCCGTCTGCTGGCCCGGGCCCGGCTCGACCTTGAGGCTGAGCGACTGAAGGTCGACATGGCCCGGGCTCTCGTCGAGTTGGACTGTGACAACGGGGTGGCGCTGACGGTTGAGGCGAACCTTGATGGGGATCTTGCCGAGTTGGCGTCGCAGGTGCTGGTGGCGGCGACCGAGTTCGACGATTCGGCGCGGTCGATGGCCGCGGTGGCCGTTGAGACCATCTGCTTGCCGCCGGAGATGCCGGCCGAGTTCATACGCGAGATCGTGGCCGACGCCCGCACCACGGCCGAAGCTCAACTCCCCGTTCGTCGCAGGGGTCGGGATCGGCCGGACTCCCCGTGGGGGTACCAGCCCGCGCGGGGACGAGACGTGATGTGGCGCGATGGTGTTCACCAGGACGAGTCCTGGCCTCAGGAGGATCAGCGAGCCCATGAACGAGACGTGATGCGGCGCGATTGTGCTCGCGAGGACGAAGCCCGGCGAGAGCAGGTTTGGCGAGCACGCGAGCGCGACGTGTATTGGCCCGAGGATGCCCAGTCAACGCAGCTCGTCGACTGGTACGACCTGACCGCAGGGGAGGTCGTTCAAGGTCCCGCGCTGATCGAGTGCGCGGGAAACGTCCATGCCGTTCCGCCCCGATGGTCTTGCCGTCGAACCGACGGCGACAGCCTGCTGTGGGAACGAGCCCGGTGAGCGTGCTTGACGGCACCGAGGTGGCGGCATCGTTCCCGTCGGACTCTGATGCCTCGTGGGAGCGGTCGAGATGAGCGTGCTCGACGGCATCGCCATCGTCGGCGTGGCCGAGACGGCCATCGGCAAGCTGCCCGGCCGCAGCGCCATCAGCCTGCAGTCTGACGCAGGCGTGGCCGCGGTGGCCGCAGCCGGCCTCGACAAGGGCGATATCGACGGGGTGTTCTCCTTCTCGGGCTACTCGCAGTCGATGATGCTTCACGCGGCCCGGGTGGCCGAGCATCTCGGATTGCGGCCCGAACTAGCGGTGGTCACCGACGTGGGCGGGCCCGGCACCCACCACACCGCCCTGTTGAACGTGGCCGCGGCCATCGATGCCGGCATGTGTACCACCGCGCTGTGTGCCTACGGAGAGAACGGCATCTCGATCCGCCGTTCGGGCCGGGGTCGGGCGCCGGGCACTCTCACCGGAGGCGAGGACTTCGAGGCGCCCTACGGCCAGATCGCCATGATCAGCGGCTACGCGCTGTTCGCCCAGCGCCACATGCACCTCCACGGCACCACCAGCGAGCAGCTGGGCGCGGTGGCGGTGACGTCCCGCTACCACGCCTCGCTCAACGACAACGCCCACAAGCGCGAGCCGATCACGCTGGCCGCCCATCAGGCATCGCCCATGATCTCCTCGCCGCTGCGACGCCTCGACTGCTCGCTGATCTCCGACGCGGGCGGTGCTTTCGTGGTCACGTCGGTCGACCGGGCCCGCAGCCTGGGCGTGCGCTACGCGCGGGTGTTGGGCTACGGCGCGGCGACCACCCATCACATCGGCTCGCAAGCCCCCGACCTACACGAACTGGGCGGGCCGGTGGCCGCAGCCCGGGCCTTCGACCGGTCGGGCCTGACCGCAGCCGACGCCGACGCGGTCTACATCCATGACGCTTGCACGTTCAGCGTGGTGGCTGGGGTGGAGGCTCTCGGCCTGTGCGGCGAGGGCGAGGGCGGACCCTACGTCGAGTCGGGCGTGTTGGCGCTGGGCTCAGCGTGTCCGGTCAACCTCCACGGCGGGATGCTCTCGCACGGCCACGCCGGCGGGGTGTTCCACCTCCTCGACGCGGTGCGCCAACTCCAGGGCACGGCGGGGCGCCGCCAGGTCGACGGGGCCGAGGTCATGGTCGTCCACGGCAACGGCGGCGTGTTCTCAACGTTCTCCACCATGATCCTGGGACGTGACGGATGACCGGCAAGCCGCGTCCCGATCTGGCCGACGCTGCGACCGCGCCCGGCTCCGACCCGGCGGGCACGACGATGACCGGCAAGCCGCGTCCCGATCTGGCCGACGCTGCGACCGCGCCCTACTGGGAGGCGACCGCCCGCCACGAGTTGGTCCTGCCGCGTTGCGACGGCTGCGGGCTGGTGTTCTTCCCGCCCCGGGATCTCTGTCCAGGCTGCTGGAACCGCGACCTGTCATGGCAGCCGATGAGCGGCGGAGGCACGGTCTGGACGTTCACCGAGGTCCATGTGGCCTTCTACGACGACACCTGGGCCGACGATGTGCCCTACGTGGTGGCGGTGGTCGAGTTGGACGAGGGCCCCCGCCTGCTGTCCAACATCGTCGACCCCGACATGGAGCGCCTGTCCATCGGCGACCGGGTGGAGGCCACCTTCGAGGACCGGGGTGAAGGCCTATCTCTACCGATGTTCCGAGTCGTCGAGTGACCGGTCGGGCGTGCCCAGACCTGTGGTCGCTGTGTGTGGCCCGAACCGAGGAACATCCCGACCGGGTGGTGCTCGACTTCGACGGCAAGCGCTGGACCTGGGCCGAGCTGATCGCGGCCGCAGAAGACTTGGCCGGTGGCCTGGCCGGTGCGGGGGTGGCGTCCGGCGAGGTGGTGTGCCACATGTCTCCCAACCACGCCGAGGCGGTGGTCACCATGCTGGCCCTGCTGCGGCTCGGAGCGGTGGAATGCCCCGTCAACGCCGGCCTGCGAGGCCACCAACTCGCGCATGTACTTGGCCACAGCGGCGCCCGCTTGCTGATCGTTGACGCGTCGCTTGCGCACCGGGCAGCCGAGCAGATCCCCGAGGCCCCGAACATCGCGCTGGTCGCCATCCGCGACTCCGAACTCGAGTCGCCGGTGCAGCAACCCTCACTGCCAGGGCCACAACCCTCGCCGCCAGGGCCACAACCCTCACCGCCAGGGCCGCAGCAGGGCGCAGGCTCCGCCGACCGGGCAACGGCCTTCACCGAGCTGCGATCCGGCTCTGGAGGCCTCGGCCTGCTCGATTACCGCGAGCTGCGCTACGGAGGCGCGCGTGCTCCCGGTTTCCGCTCGCCTGCACCGCTCGATCCCATGAACATCGTCTACACCTCGGGTACGACAGGCCCGGCCAAAGGCGCGGTGCTTCCTCAGGCGTTCCCCATCGAGCAGGCCCGCATCAAGATCGAGCAGTGGGGACTCACCTGCGACGACGTGCTGTTCTCAGCGCTGCCCCTCTACCACGTGAACGCCCGCTTCTCGACCCTGGGCACTGCACTGGTGGTCGACGGTCGGGCTGCGCTGGTGTCGCGCTTCTCGGCCAGCACGTTCTGGGACCAGGTGCGCCGAGCGGGAGCCACCGAGGTGGGTGTGGTCGGAGCGGTGTCGTCGATCCTGCTGCGCCAGGAACCTGGCCCGGCGGACCGCGACCACAACGTGCGCATGATGCACGGCGCCGCCGGGATACCGATGGAGCGCCGGGCGGCTTTCGAGGAACGGTTCGGTCTGCGTCTGGTGACCGGGTTCGCCATGACCGAGACCGGCCATTTCTCCACCACCAGCCCCGACGACCCGATGCGCTACCGGGCCTCGGGCCGCCCGGTGCCCCAGTACGACGTGCTGGTCGTGGACCCCGACGACAATGAGGTCCCGCCCGGCGTCGTGGGCGAGTTGGTGGTGAGGCCCCGTGCGCCCGGCGTGATGATGACCGGCTACCACCGCGCCCCCGAGGCCACCACCACGGCGTTGCGCAACGGATGGTTCCACACCGGGGATCTGGCCACGATTGAGGCTGACGGCTACATCCGCTGGGTCGACCGGGCTGCCGACGCCATCCGCCGCCGGGGCGAGATGATCTCGTCCACCGAGGTCGAACGGGCAGTGTGCCAATTCGACGCGGTGGCCGAGTGCGCCGCCGTAGGGGTGCCGTCCGAACTGGGCGAGGAGGACGTGAAGCTTGCAGTCGTGCCCGAACCCGGCTGCACCGTCGACCCGGCGGCATTGCTGCGCCACTGCCAGACCACCCTGCCCGACTTCTGTCAACCCCGATACCTCGAAGTCCTCGACGAGCTTCCCAAGACCGCCACCCACAAGGTCAACAAACCCCAACTCCGCCACACCACCGGCGTCGGCGTCCTACACCTCGCTGGAGCCGACTAGAGCACCCTTCCTTTGAGGCGGGGTCATGGCCGGATCACTGCTTTGGTGGGGTAGATGCCGTCGATCTCGTTGCCGATGGCACGGATGCACAACTCGGTCTCGTCGAGGCTGAACGTGTGGCTGATCATCTCCTCAGGCTTGAAGCCGGTCGAGGAGATCAGGTCCATAGTCGCCCGCAGCGCCGGGCTGCCGGCCGTGAACGCCCCCTGCACCTTGATCTCGTTCCAGACCAGGGCGTCGATCCCCACCGGAACCCGCTGCCCTCCGCTGAGTCCGGCCAGCACCAGAGTGCCTCGCTTACGCAGAGCGACGATTGACGGCTCCAGAGCGGCCGGGCTGCCGCTCACGTCCACCACCACGTCGGCCATAGCACCGCCCGTCTCGTCGGCCACGACTTCCACCACGTCGGTGGTGTCGGCCTCGACGATGAGATCGGCGCCCCACTGCCGAGCCAGAGCTAGCCGGTCGGCGTCGTCCGCGGTGCCGGTCACGATGATGCGGGCCGCGCCTGCGGCACGGGCCGCCCAGGTGCAGGCCAGGCCCTGTTGGCCCGGCCCTTGTATGAGAACCGTGTCGCCGAAGGTCACGCCCCCGTGCAGGATGGCCCACTGGTAGCCGTTGGCCATCACCGACCCGCACAGCACCGCGGCCTCGTCGCTCATGGCGTCGCTCACCTTGAACAGCTCGGCATCGGGATTCACGTAGAGATAATCGGCAAGCCCGCCGAACAGGTGAGGCGGGTCCGCGGCCGATGTCGCGCTCCCGTAGAGGGTGCGCTGCGGGCAGAAGCGGGGGGCGCCGTCGCGGCAGTCCCGGCAGTGGCCGCATCCCCGAGAGCCCTTGAGGATCACCCGGTCGCCCTCGGCCACGCCGTGGATCGCGGCCGCCGCCCGACCCAGCCGCTCGATCCGGCCGAAGATCTCGTGGCCCAGAATCACCGGGTAGGGCATGTCGATGCGGCCGTGGAAGTACTTCACGTCGGTGCCGCACACCCCGCCCACACCGATCCGCAGCAGCGCCCCGTCGTCGGCCACCTCCGGCAACGGATACTCCCGAATCTCCAGACGCTCAGGCCCCAGCAGCGTCGCCGCTCTCGCAGCCTTCATGGCCCTCCCCTACAGCCGCTCGACCCAACGACGCGCGCTCTGGGGTCACGAAGTCCGGCTCTACTCCCGCGCTTCACGACTGACGTAGGGCTACGAAGCGGGCGGTGGTCGCCGTCGGGTGGTCACCGCCCAAGTTTGGCCGACGCACACGGGCCGCGTCGCATCGCCGAAGTCGTAGGGCGTGGGTGTCAGGTTGGCGACAGCATCCATTCGTAGACGGGTTGAGCCCTCACGCCCTCGGGCACCTCGCTCGGCAAGCCACGGCGGTTGCAAGTCAGCAGGCGTTTGACAGCATGCGGGTAGCTGTCGCTAGCCTCTCGCAACGCCCGGATCTCCCGTTCAGCGGTGCGGGCATCGGACGCGTCGGCGCAGACCTGGATCAACTCGACTCCACCGTCCTCATGGCGGGCCAAGAAGTCGACCTCGTGGCGTTGCGCGGTCCGCACGTAGGTGACTTCACAACGCCGTCGCTCCAGTTCGATCAACACAGCCGTCTCCAGCGCGTGACCGACATTTGCCCGGCCTGACCGGTCGAACACGGATATGAGGCCAGGGTCGACCGGGTAAGCCTTGCGGGGGTTGACCATGCGCTGACGCGCTGAATCCGACTCCATCCACACCGTTCGAATCAGGAAGCAGTCCTCAAGATGGGCCAGCAGTTGATGCACCGTGTCACGTGCGATCGCGATTCCCTGGCCGCGCAGCGCCCGATGGAAGCCTTCAACGCTGAACAGTGAGGCTGCGTTGGCGAGCAGATGCCGTGTCATCCAGCGCAATCCCGCCACGTTGCTCACCTCGTGGCGGTCGATCACATCTCTCAAGATCGCCACGTTCACGTAGTCCGCCAACAAACGGCGACGCAGCGAGGCGTCGAGGGACTGCGCTTCGGGGAAGCCGCCCTCCATCAGCCATGCGGCGCAACGAGCCTCGAGTTCGGCCCGCTCCTGTCTGCTGATCGCCGTCAGGTTCTCAGGCGGGTGCGCCCCGCTGTGACGGATCGCCTCGTCGAGGCTGAACGGAAAGATCGACACCTCCCAGGCGCGGCCTCGCAGCGCGGTCGCTACCTCCTTGGACAACAACGCTGCCGACGATCCGGACACGAACACCTGGGCCTCGTCGGAGTCCAAGAGACGGCGCACGAGCCGCTCCCAACCCGGCACGACTTGGATCTCATCGAGGAACCACGCCACCGGGAACCCCTCGCCAGCCGCAACCAGCTCGTCGGAGTAGGAGTCGATGAAGGAGCCGAGCTTGGTCGCATCCATGCCCGTGAGCCGCTCGTCCTCCAGCGACAGCATCGGCAGCCTCTTCAGCGGCATGCCGGCTCGGGCGCGCTCGGCCCGCAATTGCCGCATGAACGTGGTCTTGCCGGTGCGGCGCATCCCGATGACTGCGGTGGCCTTGCCCGGAAACTGCACCGGCGCCGGCACGCGCCTCGACGTGAAGTCGCCTACGACCGTCAGCGACTCCTCGACCTGCTGTCGCATCACCCGTTCAAGCGACGAGGCTGGACCGGACCACTCCATATATTTCTCCTTATAAAAAGGAGATATTATCAGTAAGTTCTCCTTTTCATAAGGAGAACCATCTACAGCCGGTGACGCTCTAATCGGCGCGGGAGTCGTCCTCGGCCCGGTCGCTGGGTTTCGCGGCGCCGGTTAGTGCGCTGAGCGGGATCGGCTCAGACAAGTCGACTCGGACGGACTGATGAA
>JAJDZO010000030.1 GCA_022824605.1 Acidimicrobiia bacterium | reverse complement strand
TGATCGTCATCGGCGGCGGCCCCGGCGGCTACGCCGCCGCCCTCTACGGTGCCGGTGCGGGCCTCGACGTGGCCGTGGTGGAGAAGCACAAGGTGGGGGGCACCTGCCTGCACGTCGGCTGCATCCCAGCCAAGGAACTGCTCGAAGCGGCCTCGGTGTACCGCACCGTGTCGCGGGCCGCCGAGTTCGGCGTGGGCGCCGGCGAACCCAGCCTCGACTGGCCTGCGGTGCTGCAACGCAAGCAGCAGGTGATCGACAAGATGATGGCCGGACTGTCGTCGGTGATCGGCCAGCGCAAGGTGACCGTGTACGCCGGCACAGGCTCGCTCGGTTCCGCGGGCACGGTGACGGTCGCCTCCGACGACGGATCGACGCAGACGCTCTCGGCGGGGTCGGTGATCGTGGCCTCGGGCTCGGAGCCCCGCACCATCGGCGGCTTCGACGTGGACGGCGAGCTGGTGGTCACCTCAGACGAACTCTTCTCGATCAGCCGCCTGCCCGGCTCGGCCGCGGTGATCGGCGGGGGCGCCATCGGATGCGAGTTCGCGTCGATGATGGGCGATCTGGGCACCTCAGTCACCGTGTTGGAGGCTCTTCCCACCCTGCTGCCGGGCTGTGACAGCGAGGTGGCCAAAGCCGTGCGGCGCTCGTTCCGCAAGCGTGGGATCGAGGTCCACACCGGTGTGAGCGTTCACGGGCATGAACCTCGCTCGGACCGTTCAGGCACGGTCGTGTCGTTCGGGCAGGACAAGCAGGTCGATGTGGACATGGTGGTGGTGGCCGTCGGTCGGCGCCCCCGCACCGAGGGCCTGGGACTTGAAGGCGCGGGCGTGCAGTTGAGCGACCGCGGGTTCGTGGCGGTCGACGACCGCTGCCGCACCGCCGCGCCGGGCATCTGGGCCGTGGGAGACGTGATCGACAGCCCGCAGCTGGCCCACACCGCCTTCGCCGAGGGCATGCTCGTGATCCGAGACATCCTCGGAGAGGATCCCGAACCGCTCGACCACCACGGCACGCCGTGGTGCATCTACTGCCACCCCGAAGTGGCCTTCGCGGGGCACACCGAGCAGAGCGCGGTCGACGCCGGCTTCGATGTGGTGACCTCGACGCATCGCTTCATGGCCAACGGGCGGGCCCAGATCCTGGGCGAGACCGAGGGAATGGTGAAGGTCGTCGCCGAGAAACAGGCCGACGGAACCGGCGGGCGCATCCTCGGCGTGCATATGGCCGGACCGTGGGTGACCGAACAGTTGGGCCAGGCGTATCTGGCCGTGAACTGGGAGGCCACCGTGGCCGATGTGGCCGGCCTGATCCAACCCCATCCGACGATGAGCGAGCTGTTCGGCGAGACCGTGCTGTCTCTGACCGGTCGCCCGCTGCACGGCTGAAGCCGCCGACAACGACTGCTGAAGGACTGCTGATGGCCGAAGTCACCATGCCGCAACTGGGCGAGACGGTCACCGAGGGGACCATCACCCGGTGGTTCAAGCAGGTCGGCGACGCGGTCGCGCTCGACGAGGCCCTCTTCGAGGTGTCCACCGACAAGGTCGACACCGAGGTGCCGTCGCCGGTGGCGGGCGTGCTGGCGGAGATCCTCGCCGGCGAAGGCGACCTCGTGGAGGTCGGACAGGTACTGGCCCGTGTCGGCGAGCCCGGAGAGCCTCCTGCCGCTGAACCTCTGGCGGCCGACGAGCCGTCGCCGGAAACGGTTGAGTCGGGCGAAGTCGATCCAGATCACGAGCCCGTGGCGCCGCCGGTCGATGAGACGCCCGCGGATACGCCCGCTTCGTCGTCCGTCGTGGCCGAGCAGGACGTCGTGGAGCCCCAGCCGTCCGCCCCGCCGTCAAGCACCGGGGAACCGCGGCCTGCCGCACCGGCCGCCCCGGCAGCCATCGTGTTGTCGCCGGTGGTGCGCCGGCTGATCAGCGAGAACGACCTCGATCCGTCCACGCTGACCGGCACCGGACTGGGCGGTCGCATCACCCGCGCCGACGTGGAGCAGGCGATACGCGACCGCACCACCGCTGCCGCCGAGACTCCGTCGACCGCTGCCGCAGAGGCTGCGCCGACCGCTGCCGCAGAGGCTCCGTCGACCGCTGCCGCAGAGGCTGCGCCGACCGCATCCACCGTGGCGCCGTCGGCGGAGTCCACCGTGCCCCCGCCCCCCGCCGAGAGCGCGCCGCCGCGGAAGCCACGCAAGCCCCGACGGTCAGCCGTTCCCGCGGTCGTGGCCCGCAGCGGCGACAGCGTGGTGCCCCTCAACAACATCCGCAGACGAACCGCCGAGCACATGGTGATGTCCAAGCAGACATCGCCGCATGTGCTCACCGCCATCGAGGTCGACTACGAGGGCGTGGAGGCCGTCCGCCGGGCGTCCAAACAGGCCTGGAAGGCGGAGGAGGGCTTCAGCCTCACCTACCTGCCCTTCATCGCCCGGGCGGTGATCGACGCGCTGCGCGACTACCCGCACCTCAACGCCAGCTTCGGCGGCGACGAGATCGTGGTCCACGCCAACGTCAACCTCGCGGTGGCGGTGGACATCGACTTCCAGGGCCTGCTGGCACCGGTGATCCACGACGCCGACGGCAAGCGCCTCCGCCAGATTGCCCGTGACATCGTGGACCTCGCCAACCGGGCCCGCAGCCGCAAGCTCGGACCCGACGACCTCGCCGGCGGCACGTTCACCGTCACCAACGCGGGCCAGTACGGCACGATGATGCAGTTCCCGATCATCAACCAGCCTCAGGTGGCCATCCTCAGCACCGACGGTGTGTCGCGCAAGCCGGTAGTGGTGACCGACACCTACGGCAACGAGTCCATCGCCATCCACTCGGTGGGCGTGCTCGCCATGGCCTGGGACCACCGAGCCTTCGACGGCGCCTACGCGGCCGCATTCCTGCACCGGGTCAAGGAGATCATCGAGACCCGCGACTGGGAGGCGGAGATCCGCTGACCATGTCGGTAGCGGCCGCTGAGGGGCCCGTGCTGCGGATCCGCTGGCTGGGCCGGGTGGCCTACGACGACGCTCTCGCACTGCAACGGCGTCTCCACAGCCACTCCGCGTATGATCACCTGCTGCTGCTGGAGCACCCCCATGTGGTGACGCTGGGTCGGCGCGGCCGGCGCGAGCACCTGCTCGTCGACGTCGAGGCGTTGGGCGGCACGGTGGTGGAGACCGACCGGGGCGGCGAGGTGACCTACCACGGGCCGGGGCAACTTGTCGGCTACCCGATCCTCACCGTGCCCGGCCGCCGGGGCGGCGGGATGGCCGACACGGCCGCCTATGTGGGTGGGGTGGAGGAGCTGCTGATCGGTGTGCTGGCCGACCTGGGAGTAGCCGCTGGGCGTGTCGACCGCCACACCGGTGTGTGGATCGACCCCGACGGGCCACGTCCCCGCAAGATCGCGGCCATCGGTGTGAGGCTTTCACGGGCCCGCTCGATGCACGGTTTCGCTCTCAACGTCGATCCCGATCTGAGCTGGTTCAGCCGGATCGTGCCCTGCGGTATCACCGGTCTGGGAGTGACGTCGCTGGCGGCTGAAGGCATCGACGCATCGATGCGCGAGGTGGTGGACCTGGTGACGCAGCGAGCGGCCGTCGCGTGGGGCGCTCACGGCCGCGTCGACCGCGCCGAAGTGGCCCACCGGGTGGCGCCCGCCGACCTGGCCCGGTTCACGAGGGAGGCCGCCAGCGGAGGCGGGCTTGCGACAGGCGACGAAGACGGCGTCAACCATGACGGCGGGATTACCGCATCGGGCGATGTTGTGGGCGTCGAGGGTTGGATTGGCGATGGGACTTCGCCTCGGCTGTTGGGCCGTCTCGAGCAGGTCCGGCTCGACGGGGAGGGCCATGAGCCCGTGCCCTACCGGTCGCGCAAGCCCGAGTGGATGCGGGTGCCGCTCAGCACCGGGCCGACCTTCCGTGAGGTCCGCTCCACGCTGCGCGGCCTCGATCTGGTGACCGTGTGCGAGGAGGCCGGCTGCCCCAACATCTCGGAGTGCTGGAACGACGGCACCGCCACCTTCATGATCCTCGGCGAGCGATGCACCCGAGCCTGCGGGTTCTGCCTGGTGGACACCCGCAAGCCCGGTCCCGTCGACACCGAGGAGCCGCAGCGGGTGGCCGAGGCGGCGGTGCGGATGGGCCTCACGCATGTGGTGGTGACCATGGTGGCCCGCGACGATCTCGCCGACGGCGGCGCGGCCGCGGTGGCCGCCACAGTGGCCGCGGTGCGCGACCGCCTTCCTGCGGCCCGGGTGGAGACGTTGATCAGCGACTTGGCCGGCGACGCCGACGCTCTGGCGACGGTGTTCGACGCCCGGCCCGACGTGTTGAACCACAACATCGAGACGGTGGCCCGGCTGCAGCGGGCGGTGCGACCGTCGGCCGGCTATGCCCGCAGCCTGTCGGTGCTGGCCCGAGCCGCCTCAGCCGGATTGACCACCAAGTCGTCGATCATCGCGGGCATGGGCGAGACCCACGACGAGATCGTGCAGACCCTGGTCGACCTGCACGCGGCCGGAACCGACATCGTGACCATCGGACAGTACCTGCGGCCCAGCGCCCGGCACCTCCCAGTGGACCGCTGGTGGCCCCCAGAGGCGTTCCAGCGCTGGAAGGAGATCGGCGAGTCGATGGGCATCAGCCACGTCGAATCCTCGCCACTAACCCGCTCCAGCTACCACGCCCGCCAAGCCGCCGACGCCGCCAACCCCGGCCCGAGCGTTGCCGTCGAGGGGGCGTCAGCCCCCAGTCGTTAGCTCGGCTGGTTCAGTGTCAGCAGCGGCTTCGGGCTCTTTGTCGAGCCGATCGACGAGTTCTTGTGAACGGCCCAAGAACTTGAGTTCGTGGGGCTGCACGCGCTCTGCCCACTCCAAGTACTCCTCCAAGTGTTGGGCTCGACTCTTGCTCATCAGATAATTCTCCAGAATTTTGCTGCCTTCAGGTACTTTCTGCGAGCAACCATAGCATGGATGATCGCCTCGCCCGCTTCGTCGGACACAACGACGACCTCCAACGGTTCGCCGGTGCTTGATGGGCCGATGAACACCGTCCTGGCCACCTCGTCCGTCTCCACTCGTCCCCAGTGATGGCGATAGGCGTGCCGCATGTCCTCGTCCGTGACTCCGTGTTTGCGGGCACTCGGCTCTATGAACATATAGTGAGATTACATAACAAATCACATAATGGACACACCTTCATAGCTCGTAGGCGGCGACTGGGAATCTAGGCTTCAGGTGTGTTCGCTGATCGGTTGGAACGGGCGCGGGCCTTGATGGCTTCGCAGGGCGTTGATGTGCTGATGCTGTCGGTTGGGGCCGATCTGCCGTACTTCTGCGGCTATGAGGCGATGCCGCTGGAGCGGCTCACCATGCTGGTGGTGCCCCGCGACGGCGAGGCCACGCTGGTGGTGCCCCGGCTGGAGGCGTCACGGGTGCGGGAGCGGCCCGACGTGTTCGAGCTGCGGCCCTGGGACGAGACCGACGATCCCATCGACATCGTGTCCCGGCTGGCCGGCGGGGCAGCGGTCGCGGCGGTGGGGGACCACATGTGGTCGCGGTTCCTGGTGGATCTGATGGGGGCCATGCCGCACGCCGCGTGGCGGCGAGGCTCGGATGTGACCGCGCCGATCCGCTCGGTGAAGAGCTCCGAGGAGATCGAGCGTCTGCGAGCCGCGGCCGCGGCGGTGGACCGGATCGCCGGCCGGCTCCAGCGCGGTGAGATCGACCTCGTCGGCAGGACCGAGGCGGAGGTCTCGGCCGAACTGGGCCGCCAGATCGTGACCGAGGGACACGACCGGGTGAACTTCGCCATCGTGGCCGCGGGCGCCAACGCGGCCAGCCCCCATCACGAGCCCGGCTCCAGGATGATCGCCGCCGACGAGGTGGTGCTGTGCGACTTCGGCGGCACCATGGTGGGCGACGACGGCGTGGGCTACTGCTCCGACATCACCCGCTGCGTCTACACCGGCGAACCACCCGCCGAGTTCTGCGAAATGTACGACGTGCTGTTCGATGCGCAGGCTGCCGGCGTGGCCGCGGCTGCAGTTGGGACGCCCGCTGAGGATGTGGACCGGGCTGCTCGGTCGATCATCGCGGCGGCCGGTTACGGCCAGTACTTCGTGCACCGCACCGGCCACGGCATCGGAACCGAGGAACACGAGGACCCCTACATCGTGGAAGGCAACGACGAGGCGCTGGCAGCGGGCAACGCCTTCTCGGTGGAGCCTGGGATCTACGTGCCCGGCCGATGGGGCGCCCGCCTAGAGGACATCGTGGCCGCCTCGGCGGCCGGTCCCGATCCCCTCAACCGCGCCGACCACGATCTGGCCGTCGTCGCCTGAGAAGACCCTCGATGGTCGAACTCGACGCTGCCACTGTGCTGGTCGGCTGGGCCGCGGGCGGGTGGCTGTTCCTGTGGGTCACCACCCGCCGCCGTGAGGTCGGGCTCGGCTACGGATGGCTGATGCGGGGGGTGTTCCTGGGGTTGGCCGCGGGCTCGCTGGTCGCCGCGTTCCTGTCCGAGCCGACCTGGAGCCGCGAGGTGGCCACCATGGCGTTCGTGTGTGCCGGCCTGGCTGCGACAACGGTGTCGGTGACGCGCCGGTCGGCGGGAGTGACCGGCCAACGCAACGAAACTCAGCGCCGCTCGGCCCGAGTGGCGCAGATGACCGGCATCGACCGGGCCGAGACCCGCTTCGATGCCGACGCCCCCGAGTTCCCCCCAGTGCTGGATCTGGTGGCCGCCGCGGTCGGACTGATCGCGGTGTTGCTCGGAGCGCTTGCCGCCGCCGGTCCGACGGGGCTGGCCGTGGCCCGCACCCTGGTGGGCGCCCTCTTCGTCGGCGCGGTGATCAGCGCCATGCTGCTGGGCCACTGGTACCTGGTGCAGCCCGGGCTGGCTCGCGGGCCCCTCATCGAGATGCTGCGGGCCGCGGCGGTGCTGTGGCTGCCCGAGACGCTGGTGCTGTTGTGGCCGAGCGGCATGGTGTCGGTGCTCAACGGAACCATCGACGACGGCTACAACGGCCTGCTCGGCTGGTTCTGGGTGGGCTGCACCGCGCTGACCATCGTGCTGGTGGCGGTGGCTCGGGCTGCGTTGCGCGAGCGCCAGTACTCGGCCGTGATGGCCGCCACCGGCCTGGTGTACCTGGCCATCGTCACCGCCTTCGGCCAGGACCTCGTGGCCCGCATCCTGTTGACTCCCTGATGCGCAGCCAGTCGAGCGGGCTCGACGCCCAGCGACGCGGCCGGCGTCCACCCATTTGCGGACTCCCGTAGCCTGATCGGATGCTGATCACAGTCCATGCAGTCCGTGCCGTGCCCAAGGCGGCCACCGCCGACGTCACCCTCGTAACCGCCGAAGACGTTGAAGCCGGCCTCGGCGGTTTCGATGCTGCGGTGCTCGACACCGCCGGGTTCAAGGGCAAAGCGGAACAGGCCCATCTGCAGCCGGCCGGCAGCGGCTTCGCCGGGCTGATCGGTGTGGGCCCGGCCTCCGATGTGACTGCAGCCACCATCCGTCGAGCCGGCGCAGCGATGGCTCGAGCGTGCTCGCGCCACACCAGGATCGCGGCACGCCTTCCCGCCGGCGCGCCGGTCGATGGCGACGCCGCCCGCCAGGCTCTGGCCGAGGGCGTGATCCTGGGCGGCTACCGGTACACCGTCCACAAGTCGTCCGCGGAGGACTCCAACGGCGACAGTGCCCCCAAACTGGCCCGCGTCGACGTCGTCGGAAGCACCTCGGCTGCGGCCAAGGACGCCCTGGCCCGAGGCTCCACCATCGCGGCCGGTGTGTGCGTGGCCCGCGACCTGTCCAACGAACCGGGCGGTTCGCTCACCGCTCCGGCCTTCGCCTCCAAGACCGCCG
>JAJDZO010000373.1 GCA_022824605.1 Acidimicrobiia bacterium | reverse complement strand
CAAACGTTTGTGGACAGAGCACTAGTCGGGCGGGCCGGATGCGAGGCCTGGGCCGCATGCGAAACGCTCTCGTAGCTGGCGGCGCAGCAGCTTGCCGGTGTCGTTGTAGGGCAGCTCGTCGACGAACTCGATGTGCGCCGGCACCCGGCTCGATCGTAGGCGGCGGCGGACCAGTTCCCGCAGGTCCTCTGGGTCGGGGGCGGGGGAGCGAGTGACTGCACAGACGGCCACCTCCTCGCCCCACTCGCGGCTGGGCACCCCGAACGCGGCCGCGTCCACCACCGCGGGATGGGTCAACAGCACATCCTCGATCTCGCCCGGCGACATGTTCTCGCCGCCCCGGATGATGATGTCGTCGTTGCGTCCGTGGACCCACAGGTAGCCGGCCTCGTCGAGGTGTCCGCTGTCGCGGGTGCAGAACCAGCCGTCGCCGTCGAGCCGCGACCCGCCCTCGGAGTACTCGCCCGCCACCTGTTCGCCTCTCACCCAGATCTCGCCGACGGCGCCGGTCGCCGCCTCGGTGCCGTCGTCGGCGCGCACCGTCACCTCCACTCCCGGCACCGGTCGGCCCGCCGATGAGAGGCGGACCCTGTCGGCAGGGTCCTCAGCGGCGGCCCAGCGTCGGTGGTCGTCGGGTCCCATCACGCACACGGTCGAGCTGGTCTCGGTGAGGCCGTAGGCGTGCGAGAAGCCCGCAGCCGGGAACAGCTCCAGCGCCCGCTCCACCACGGTCCGGTGCGACTTGCCTCCCCCGTAGGCCACGAAGCGGACCGATTCGAGACACTCGCCCCGGCGGTCGAGGGCATCGACGATGCGGGCCAGCATGGTCGGCACGAGCATGGCGTGGGTCACGTTCTGGGCTCGGACCAGGTCGATCCAGGCGTCCGGGTCGAATCTCGCCAACGGCACCAGGCGGCGCCCCGAGTAGAGCTGCGACAGCAGCGCGGCCACCGAAGCGATGTGATAGGGCGGCACGGCCATGATGTGAGCCTCGTCGGGGCCCGCCGACGCGAACTCGACGGTGGCGAACACGTACGACACCAGATGCCGGTGGCGCAGCATCGCAGCCTTGGGCGGCCCGGAGGTGCCGCTGGTGTACAACAGCACGGCCACCGCGTCGGGGTCCATGGGCCAGTCGCCGGCTTCGGCCGGTTGCGCGCCGCCGGCGGGATCGTCGAGCAGAGCGTCGCGCTCGACGATCTGCAGACCGTCCACCGATGCCAGCCGCTCGGCGCCGGAGGCGTCCACCACCGCCAACGCGGGTGCGGCCCGCTCGGCCAAGCGTCGCAGATCGTCGTCGGCCAGCCGGTAGTTGATCGGCACATAGGGAACGCCGGCCCACGCCGCCCCGAAGGCCGCCACCGGCAGCACCGCGCCGGGTTCGTCGCACAGCACCAGACGCTGCGCCCCAGCGGCCCTCAGGCGCCCCGCAACCCCGGCGGCGTCGTTCATCAGGCGCTCGAAGGTGATGCTGTGATCGAGCGGTCCCACCGCGGCCCGGTCGGCCATGGCGCTGGCCGCCATCTCCAGCAGCATCATCAGGTTCATGCGATGGCTCCTGGGTGCCGCCGGTTCGTGCAGGCGGTGGGGAGCTTGGTCGAGGGGCGTTCCACCGGCGGTGCGGTCGCTCAGTCCGAGGCGGGCAGCGGCTTGGTCACCTTCACCGCCAGCGGCACGTCACCGAGCGAGAGCGAACCCGGACCGGCCTTGGTGCACAGCACCTCGACCGTCTCGTCGGGATCGCCGTAGCGCTTTCCGAGGAGCGTGCCCCCCGAGGCGTCGGCGCTGGGCTCCCCGGACCGCTCAGCCGAACCGGCAGCCGCCATCGGCGAGCCGCCGCAGGTCAGATCAGCCGATCCTGTGCCCTTCACCACGATCACCTCAGTGGTACAAACCGTGCTCTGGAATCGGCCCCCAGGCCGCAGTTCCACCATGCAGACATCCTACGCCGAGGTTGACTTCCCCAGGGTCAGGCCAACTGCGTGCGTTACTTTCGTCGCTGTGCTGAACATTGCAGTGGGCGCCCTTGACGATGACGCCTGCGTTCGGGCTTGGGCTGGGTCGGGGGCGATGCACCTCACTGGACCGGCGTGCGGTCCACCGGCGGTGTCGCCCGCGAGGGTTGTGCGTCCTCTGCTTGGCCTGGGCGACGCTCTGGCCTCGGCAACTGGGCGTCTTGGCGCAGAGGTCAGGGTGGATCCTGTGGCGCTGACGGCCCAGCGAGCCGCCTTCACAGGCTTCAGTCGGCGTGGATCGCGCAGCGCGGGCGGCTACGCGCAGATGGTGCGGGCACTGGACGGCTGGGTGGTTCTCAACCTTCCCCGACGCTGCGACGTCGAGGCCTTGCCAGCACTGGTGGGTGCGGCGGTGCCTGCCGGTGACTGGAGCAGTATCGAGAGCCGGATCGCCTCGATGACTGTAGCCGATGTGGTGCAACAGGGGTCCGAGCTCGGCCTCGCCGTCGCCGCGGTCGGCGCCACGCCGGTGCCCGGTCTGCCGTGGAACGTTCACGGCGAAGTGCCCGCCCGGCGGCGTGGCCGTGAACCGTTGGTGGTGGATCTCACCAGCCTGTGGGCCGGGCCGCTGGCCGGCGGGCTGCTGGCCGAGGCCGGCTGCCGGGTGCTCAAGGTGGAGTCGACTGGCAGACCCGACGGCGCCCGCCGCGGCCCCGCCGGGTTCTTCGACTTGTTGAACCAGTGCAAGGAGTCGGTGATCCTCGACCTGCCCACCCCCGGAGCCGTCGACAGGTTGCGTGATCTGATCGCGGAGGCGGACCTGGTGCTGGAGGCGAGCCGGCCGAGAGTGATGCGGCAATGGGGGATCGACGTGGACGCGGTGGTTGCTGCGGGCACGGTCTGGGTGTCGATCACCGGCCACGGGCGCAATGGGCCGCAAAGCAACCGGATCGCTTTCGGCGACGACGCCGCGGCGTCCGGCGGCCTCGTCGTGGCGGGGGATCCGCCCATGTTCGTGGGCGACGCCATCGCCGATCCCATCGCCGGCCTGGTGACGGCGGCGGTGGCCGCTCACCTGCTGGCCGAGGGCCGCGCCGCGCTCGTGGACGTCTCGCTTGCCGGCGCCTCCGCATGGGTCGCGGGCAACGCCGGTGCGCCAGTCGAGCGTCCGGTAGTGCGTGGCTGTGAAGGCTGGGCCGTCGAACTCGCCGACCGCCCAATCGCCGTGCGCCCGCCCACCGCGCTCGGACGGCTCGCGAGCCTGCCTCAGCCGGCTGGGATGAAGCGGAGCTAGGCGATCAGGTGCTTGATTATGTGGTCGATGCAGGCGGTTAGGGCTTCTACGTCGTCGGGCTCTACGGCGGGGAAAATGCCGATGCGGAGCTGGTTGCGGCCTAGCTTGCGGTAGCCGTCGGTGTCGACGATCCCGTTGGCCCGCAGTGCGGCGCTGATGTCATCGGCGCTCACCTGGTCGTCGAAGTCGATGGTGCCCACCACCCGGCTGCGGATAGCCGGGTCGTCCACGAACGGTGAGGCGATGGCTGAGGCCTCGGCCCAGCCGTAGAGGATGTCGGCGGAGCGGTCGCTGCGGCCTGCGGCCCACTCCAGGCCGCCGTTGCCGTTGAGCCAGCCGACCTGCTGCGCGGTGAGAAAAACCGTGGCCAGCGCAGGCGTGTTGTAGGTCTGGTCCTTGCGGGAGTTGTCCAGCGCCAGCTTGAGGTCGAGGAACGCGGGCGTCCAGCGGTCCGACGCCGACAGGCGCTCGATCCGCTCGACGGCGGCCGGCGACATCAGCGCGATCCACAGTCCGCCGTCGCTGGACAGGGCCTTCTGCGGGGCGAAGTAGTACACGTCGCAGCCCGACGGGTCGAAGCGGAGCCCGCCTGCGCCCGAGGTGGCGTCCACCAGCACCAGAGCCTCGTCGTGGCCGGCGGGGCGGCGGACCTCCAGCATCACTCCGGTGGACGTCTCGTTGTGGGGGTAGCAGTAGGCGTCTACCCCGCCGACCGCCTCCAGCGGGGGACAGGTCCCGAAGTCGCCGACCCGCACAGACGGCTCGTCGAGATGGGGCGCGGCCGCGGTCACGGCCACGAACTTGGAGCTGAACTCGCCCAGCGAGAGGTGGTGGCTGCGGCGTTCGATCAGACCAAAGCTGGCCGCGTCCCAGAAGGCGGTGGCACCGCCGTTGCCGAGCACCACCTCGTAGCCGTCGGGTGCCCCCAGCAGATCGGCGATGCCGGCCCGCAGCTCGGCCACCACCCGGCGCACCCCGGCCTTGCGGTGGCTGGTGCCCATGTAGTCCACCGCCCGCTCGACCAAGGCCCGGGCCGCGTCGGGACGGAACTTCGACGGGCCGGATCCGAAGCGGCCGTCGGAGGGCAGCATCGCGGCGGGAATGGTGATGGTGTCTGGTCCGGTTCGATCTGGTGCAGGCATCGCCGGGAAGTCTGGCACCGCCCGAGCCGTGCTCCACGCCATCGGTGCCGCAAGATCGACAGAACGGGGCGAACCTCGACCGGTACGCTCGCGGCCATGAGCAGCAAGCGGATATCACGACGGGTCGGGGCCATCGCGCCGTCGGCCACCCTGGCGGTGACCGCCAAGGCCAGGGCACTGCGGGCCGCCGGGGAACGGGTCATCAGCTTCGGGGCGGGCGAGCCCGACTTCCCCACGCCCGAGCACATCGTGGAGGCCGCCGCGGCCGCCTGCCGCGACCCGCAGCACCACAAGTACACGCCGGTGGGTGGACTCGAGGATCTACGCGAAGCGATAGCGGCCAAGACCAGGCGTGACTCGGGCCTGGAGGTCGATCCGGCCGACGTGGTCGTCACCAACGGCGGAAAGCACGCCGTCTACAACGCCATCGCGGCGGTGATCGACCCGGGCGACGAGGTGCTGCTGCCCACCCCGTACTGGACGACCTACCCCGAGCCGGTGGCGCTGTCGGGCGGCGTGAGCGTGCCGGTGGTGGCCACCGCCGTCAGCGGCTTCCGGGTGAGCGTCGACCAGCTGGAGGCGGCCCGCACCGACTGCACCAAGGCGCTGATCTTCGTGTCGCCCTCCAACCCGACCGGGGCCGTCTACTCCCGCCCCGAGATCGAGGAGATCGGGCGGTGGGCTGTCGAGCACGGCATCTGGGTGCTCACTGACGAGATCTACGAGCACCTCACCTACGGCGAGGCCGAGCATCACTCCATGCCGGTGGTGGTGCCGGAGTTGCGCGACCGCTGCATCGTGTTGAACGGCGTGGCCAAGACCTACGCCATGACCGGCTGGCGGGTGGGCTGGATGATCGGACCGTCCGACGCCATGGCCGCGGCCCGCAACCTCCAGTCGCACTGCACTTCCAATGTGTGCAACGTGGCCCAGGCCGCAGCGCTGGCCGCGGTGTCGGGTCCCCTCGACGCGGTGCAGGAGATGCGCGGCCACTTCGACCGTCGCCGCCGGACCATGTACCGCCTGCTGAGCGGTATCGAGGGGCTGGTCTGCCCCGAGCCCGAGGGCGCCTTCTACGCATATCCCGACGCCACCGGCCTGCTGGGCCGCGACTACGGCGGTGTTCGGCCGGGCACCACCCTGGAGCTGGCCGACCTGCTGCTGGATCGGGCCAAGGTGGCGGTCGTACCCGGTGAGGCCTTCGGCGCGGGCGGGGGTCTGCGCCTGTCGTTCGCCCTCGGCGACGACGACTTGGGCGAGGGAGTGGGCCGGATGGCCGACCTGCTGGGCGGAGGCTGATGGCCGAACCGGCGGTCGTGCCCTACGGCCAGTGGGCGTCGCCGGTCACCGCTTCGTGCCTGGTGCAGGGAGCCGCCGGGATCTCCGAGGTGATCGCCGATCCGGTGCAGCCGTCGCTGCTGTGGTGGGCCGAGAGCCGACCTGGCGAAGGCGGGCGCACGGCGGTGATGCGCCGGGATCTGCGCGGCGGCGAGTCTCAGGAGGTCACACCGCCCGACGCCAACGTCCGCACCCTGGTCCACGAGTACGGCGGCGGATCCTGGTGGCCGCATGACGGGTCGCTCTACTACGTCGAGTTCGCCGACCAGCGGCTCCACAGGATCGATCAGCCCGGCGCCGAGCCCCTGCTGCTGACCGCTGAGCCGCCCGAGCCGCGAGCGTGGCGGTACGCCGACGGGCGGGTCACCCCGGACGGCCGCTGGAGCGTGTGCGTTCGGGAGCGCCACGGCACCGGCGGCGAGCCGGCCAACGAGCTGGTGGCGGTGGCCACCGACGGGTCCCAGTCAGTAGTTGAGTTGTGGTCGGGATCCGACTTCGTGATGACGCCCCGGGTCTCGCCCGACGGAGCGATGCTGGCCTGGATCTCGTGGGACCATCCCAACATGCCCTGGGACGCCACCCGGCTGCATGTGCACCAACTGGGCGACGCGGAACTGGGCCCGGAGGTGCAGGTCCTGGGCCGGGGCGGGGACCGCAGCCTGTGCGAGCCCGGCTGGGACTCCGGCCACGGCGGCTCGGGTCCGCGGCTGCTCGTGTGCAGCGACCACGACGACTGGTGGGGCCTCTACGAAGTGGATCTGGAACACGGGGAACTGGCACCGGCGGTTGTCGGCGACTTCGATGTGGCCACCCCGCCGTGGGTGTTCGGCATGCAGCGCTGGGCGGCGGTCGATGGAACGGTGGCGGCCGCCGCCGCGATGGCCTCCGGCGACCAGATCCTGCTGGGCGGGCAGGCGGTGCCGGTGACCGACTCGTCGGTGTCATCGTTGACCATCGCCCGCGACGCCGACGACGGGGCCGTGGTGCTGGCCTACGCGGGCGCCGGATACCGGCACGAATCGGAAGTTGCGGCCGTTCGCGTCACCGGCGGCGGCCAGACCGAGCGCCAGGCCGTGCGGCCCGCTCGGGAGCTGGGTCTCAGCGACGGCCTGCTGATCGAGCCCGAAGCCATCACCTTCCCGACCGGCCCGGACCGATCAGTCGAAGCCCACGCCCTCTACTACCGGCCCGCCAACCCGGCCTGTGCCGGACCGGCCACCGACCGTCCGCCGCTGCTGGTGATGGCCCATGGCGGGCCCACCGCAGCCGCCCGCCGCCAGCTCCAGCTCGGAGTCCTCTACTGGACGTCGAGAGGCATAGCCGTGGTCGACGTCGACTACCGGGGCTCAACCGGCTACGGGCGCAGCTACCGCCGTGCGCTGGAAGGGGCATGGGGCGTGGCCGATGTCGAGGACTGCGTGGCCGCGGCCCGGTTCCTGGCCGAACGCGGCGATGTCGACCCGGAGCGGCTGATCATTCGGGGCGGGAGCGCGGGAGGCTTCACCGTGCTGGCTGCACTGGCCCTCCACGACACCTTCGCGGCCGGGGCCAGCCGCTACGGCATCGCCGACCTCGAGGCGCTGGCCGCCGACACCCACAAGTTCGAGTCCCGCTACCTCGACCGCCTGGTCGGCCCCTACCCGCAGGACCGCGACACCTATGTCGCCCGCTCGCCGATCCACCACATCGACGGATTCGACGTGCCGATGATCGTGTTGCAGGGCGACGAGGACGAGATCGTGCCCCCGGCCCAGTCCGAGATGATCGTGAAGGCCCTCAAGGCCAACGGGGTGCCGGTGGCCTACCTGCTCTTCGAGGGCGAACAGCACGGCTTCCGCCGCGCCGACAACATCGTCGCCGCGCTGGAGGCCGAACTGGCCTTCTTCGGCCGGGTCCTCGGCTTCACGCCCGCGGACCGGCTACCCGAGGTGGAGATCGCCA
>JAJDZO010000302.1 GCA_022824605.1 Acidimicrobiia bacterium | reverse complement strand
GGATCCCGCCGTTGGCGTTCAGGTCGTCGACCAATGCCTGGAACACGCCCTCCTGGTCGCCCCAGCCTGCTGCGGTGAGCCCCATCTCCTGCAGGAGTTCGAAGTTGAGCATCGAGACGCCGATCGTGATCGTGTCGGCAGTCACGCCCCTCCACGACGCCGTCAACTCCGACGGGTCGGCGGGCGCCAGGCTCCCGGCCAGGCCGGCCCACGCGGGGACCGGCTCTACATCGACTGGTTCATCGACAGCGGGTTCCTCGCCGGCGTCTTCGGCCTGCTCCTCTGACGCACCGCTGGACTCGTCCGCCTGGGTGGCCGTCTCGGCCGGCTCGGAGTCGCTGTCAGACGGCGCGGCCGTCTCGGAGCCGGAGCTGTCGCTGCCGGAGCTGTCGGTGCCAGCGCTGTCGCTGCCGGAGCTGTCGCTGGCGGAGCTGTCGCTGCTGGAACTGTCGCTGCCGGAGCTGTCGGACTGGGTGTCGGCACTGCCGGTGGCCCCCGTCGACACCTCGTCGTCGGCTTCGTCACCGCCGCCGCAGGCCGCGGCCACCAGAGCCAGCACGGCAACCAAGACCGCCGCTTTTGCCCGCAGTCCGCTCTGTGTCCGCTTGTGAGTCATCGAGACCGTGCTCCTTGCGTGGTTCTGTGGTCGAGCGGCGGCGATTCGCCGAAACGGACTGCCCCCGACGAGCGGCGCAGTATACCGACTCGCCAAGGGGGCCTCCAGTTAGCGGGCGCTTCCAGTTAGTCGGCGGCCGCGGTGCCGAGATAGCTGGCGACGACCAGCGGGTCGTTCCTGACCTCGTCGGGAGTGCCCGCCGAGATCACCGACCCCGACTCCAGGCAGTACACCCGATCGCTGACACCCATGATCACCGTCATGTCGTGCTCTATCAGCAGGATTCCGGCACCCAGCTCGCTGCGGATCCTGCGCAGGAGGGGGGCGAACGCCTCGGTCTCGCGCTGGGCGACTCCGGCGGTGGGCTCGTCCAGGCACAGCACACCGGCGTCGAGCGCCAGCAGGCCGGCCAACTCGACAATGCGCCGGGAGCCGGTGGAGAGGTCCGACACATGGTGGTCGGCGTAGGCGCCCAGACCGAACCAGTCGATCAGCTCGTCGGCCTCGGTGCGGCGGCGCCGCTCGTTCACCAGCGTGTGGGGCAGGTGCAGCGCCGTCGAAATGAACGGCGTGCGGCCCCTGGCCTCCAGCGCCACCATCACCGTCTCACGCACGGTCAGCTCAGGGAACAGCATGGCTCCCTGGAACGTCCGGCCCAGGCCGGCACTGGCCCGGCGCGCGGCCGACACGCCGGAGAGGTCGCGCCCCATTATCTCAATGCGGCCCTCGCCGCGGACCATCCCGCCGACCGCGTTCATCAGCGTGGTCTTGCCGGCACCGTTCGTGCCGATCAGGCCGACGATCTCGTCGCGGCGCACCTCCACGCTCACCTGCGACACGGCTTGATTGCCGCCGAAACGCACCGACACGTCCTCGGCCCGCAGCACAACCTCGCCGGCGTCACGGCCGGAAGTGTCCCGGCGGCTCAGGCCGGCGGGCGAGGCCGGTCTCACCACAGGAGCATCCTCGGGCGGCAGCCGGGATTCGACCCAGCTCAGCAGGCCGTCGCGGGCCGCGTAGACCACCTGGATGAAGCCGCCCGGGAGGTACATGATGATGATGAGCAGACCGATGCTCGACGTGAACAGCGGCACCAGATCGTTGTCGCCGAAGAAGGCCGGCATTCCCTCGATCCACACCGCGCCCAGCACCGCGCCGGTGACCGAGCCCAGCCCGCCGATCACGGCCATGCCGACGACCCGCAGCGAGTCCTCGACGGTGAACAGCACCTGCGAGAAGCGGATGTTCTGCACCAGGCCGCCCAGCAGCGCCCCGCCGAAGCCTGCGAGCCCCCCGGCCAGAGCGAACGCGGTGAGCTTCGCCCTGGTGGGGCTGACGGTGTAGGCGGAGGCGCCGGCGGCGTTGTCGCGCACGGCGATAGTGGAGCGGCCGATGCCGCTGCGCCGCAGCCTCGACACCACGGCATAAGCGATGACGAACCCGCCCAGCGTGAAGTAGTAGTACGACCGCTGAGAGGAGAGGTCGATGCCGAAAAGCGTGCCCCGCTGGTAGGGAACGCTCGAGCTGCTACCGCCGGTGAAGAACGGCCGACGGAACAGGTACTGCGTCGATGCGATCGCGAACGCGAAGGTGCTCACCGCCAGCATCAGGCCGCGCACCCGCAGCGCGCCGGCACCGATGATCGTGGCCACCCCAGCGGTGAACACCGACGCCAGCAGGATCGACACCACGAAGGGCACCCCGACTGCCTCGAAATCGATCAGGCGGAAGCTGCGCCAGCCGATATCGAGCTCGACACCCCGGCTGAACGCCGCCCCCGAGAGTGCTCCGATGCCTGCGAAGGCCATCTGCGACAGCGACAGCTGTCCCGACCAGCCGGTGATCACCGTCACCGACATGGCGCAGATGGCGAAGCCCAGAACCGTCGCGTACAGCAGATGCCGCGACGGCAACGTCACAATCAGCGGCAACACGATGGCGAAGGCCAGGCCGGCGGCCAGCGTGATCCGGGGCAGGGCCCGCACCCATCGCAGCCGCTCGAGGCGCGCCGGCACCGGCCGGACGCGCGGAACGAAGGCCAGGATCGCCTCCTCGGGGCTGCCGCGGCTCTGCATGTAGACCGCCACCAGCACCGCGCAGAACAGCAGGAAGTCGATCAGGCCCGCCTCGGACAGGTAGTTGAATCTCACCACCGACTCGGTCACCCCGATGGCCAGGCCCGCCATCACCGCTCGGGGAAACGACCTCATTCCCGCTATGGCGGCCGCGGCCAGCGCTCGGGCCAAGGTGAGCGGTCCCAGGTTCGCCAAGCCGGTCACCGCCCCCGACTGGCCGCTGAGCAGGATGATCGACAGGGACGACAGCAGGCCGGCCGCCGTCCACACGAACGTGGACACCACCTTCGGGTTCACACCGGACAAGCGGGCCAGTTCGGGGTTGCCGGCCGACGCGGCGACGGCACGCCCGAAGGTCGTGCGGTTCAGCATCCAGCCCAGAGCGACGGCGACGATGGGCACCACCACGATGATCGCCACCTGCGGAGCGGCGATGCGCAGGCCGAACGGTGCGTTCTCCCAGGTGGTGCGGGCCGCCACCGGATAGCGCTGCGTGGTGTCGGAGATGTCGGGGAACGCGGCGATCACCGCCCGCATCAACTGGGCCACCCCGACCGTGGCCACCAGCAGTATCACCCGGGGACGGCTGAACAGGCGGCGCACCACCGTCAGCTCCACCAGCGCGCCGGCCAGCGTGCCGATCAGCAGGGCGGTGGCCAGGCCGATCCAGAAGGGGAAGCCCCAGTCGATCTGCATCAGGGCGAACAATCCGGCCGCGGGCAGCCCCAGGTTCCCCACCGCGAAGTTGATCACCCGGGTGGAGCGGTAGATGAGCACGATGCCCATGGCGAGCATGCCGATGACCAGGCCCGTGACCGCTCCGTTGAACACGAGCTGCCGGGTGATCCAGGCTGCCAGGACCACCGCGGCTCAGCTTCCGTCGCCCGAGTCGGAGAACGATTCGGTGCTTTCGGCCCCGGAGGGGTCTGCGCTGCCGGCGGAGCCTGCGTCGCCGGAGAGGTCGGCGCTGCCAGCACCGGCGTCGCCGGCGGGGCCTGGCGCCGGATCGGCACCGGCGCCGAACAGCACTGCGTGCATCAGTTCGGGCTGCTCGATCACGTCGCGTGCCGGCCCGGAGTAACGCACCTCGCCCTTCTCGAGGAACACCGTGTCGTCGGCCAGCGACAGCGCCAGGTTGAGCGACTGCTCCACCACGATCATCGTCTGCCCAGCCTCACGCAGCCGTTGGAGTCCGGCCACCAGGTCTTGGACGATGGTGGGGGCCAGTCCGAGGCTCAACTCGTCGATGATGAGGATCTCGGGGTCGTGCATCAAGACCCGAGCCAGCGCGAGCATCTGCTGCTGCCCGCCGGAGAGGTCGCCCGCTCGCTCACCGAGACGGCCCTCGAGCTGGTCGAACATCTCGACCACCCGATCGATTCGCCGTTGCACGTCCGCGGGGTCTCGCCGGAACTTGTAGGCGCCGATGCGAAGGTTGTCCTCGATGCTCAGCTCACGGAACACTCCCCGCCCGCCGGGCAGCATCTGCACGCCCATGGCGGAGCGCTGCTCCGGTGTGGTGTAGGTGATCGAGCGCCCGTGCATGCGGATCTCGCCCCGCTCGGGCGTCAACAGTCCGGTCACCACGCTCAACGCGGTCGATTTGCCCGCGCCGTTGGCGCCGAGCAGGGCCAGCGTCTTGCCCCGACCCACCTCGAAGGACACGTCGAAGAGCACCTGCACCGCGCCGTAGCTGAAGTCGATGTTGCCGGCTTGCAGCGCCGGGGTGGACTCCGGGTCGATGCGTCTGCGGTCGTGTTCGGCCAGTTCCTCGGTGAGTTCGTCGACCACCATCGAGAGGTCGTGCTTGATCGACCGCGAACCCCGGATCAGAAAGATCGAGCCGATGGACACCGCCGGCAGGGCCAGCACGGTCACCGCGGTCTGCACCCCGTAGGAATCGACGAGGAACGCCGCCACCAGTGATCCCCCCATTGCCCCGAACAGGAAGATGAACAGGGTGATCAACGCCGAGCCCAGGCCGCGCAGCCGGTAGGGGACGATCGACCACACCACCGGGCTGACCATGGCGAATGCGGCTGCCGACAGCACGGTGCGGGGCACGTCCACCACCACGAACAGGTACTCGTTGGGCATGGCGAACTGCAGCGGCACCAGCACCGCGGTCGGCAGCAGCAGTGCCCCGATCAGCCGCAGAGTCAGAGACGGGTCGCGGCGGTACAGCCGGTCGAAACGCAGCCCGACCATCGGCAGCACCACGGCCGCGGCGAAACCGGCCACCGAGGTGGCAACCCCCCGCCCGAACGTGCCGAGACCGAACTCGTCCTCGAGGAACAGGTTGGACTGGACAGGAATCGTGAACAGCACGAAACCCAGAGCGACGAACGCGAACAGCACCGCTCTGACCGTCTGGATCCTCAGCAGCCGGGCGAAGGCAGCCTCCACCGAGATGGGAGCGGGATCGGGGTCGGCGATCACCTGGCTGAGGACACTCGTCTTCTCCCACTGGCCCCGGGTCGGTTCGGGGATCCGGAAGGCGGCCACCGCGAACACTCCACCGGCAGGCCCAGCAGGAAGAACGCCCACCGCCAGCCCTCGTCGCCGCCGGCGACCAACGCCACGGTGCCCACCGCGAGCGGGCTGATGGCGGCCACGGCCCGGCCGGTGGAATGGGTGAGCCCGCCGATTCGGCCCCGCACCCCGATGGGGTAGGTGTCGGCCAGCAGCGAGCTGTGCACCGGGATCGTGTTGGACTTGGCGATGCCGGCGCCGAAGCGGGTCCAGAACAGCATGAACGCGTTCACCGCGAAGCCCGACAGGAACACCATCGCGGAGAACACTGCGCTGG
This sequence comes from Acidimicrobiia bacterium, assembly GCA_022824605.1. GTDB lineage: Bacteria > Actinomycetota > Acidimicrobiia > Acidimicrobiales > Aldehydirespiratoraceae > Aldehydirespirator. The sequence goes on along the minus strand of JAJDZO010000302.1, from coordinate 8,400 downwards.
CGACCCCGACGATCGGTGCTCGTCTGATGCGGTCGGCCAGCCAGCCCATCGGGAAGGCGCCCAGCACCACGAAGGCAGCCGAGGCGGACGCTATGAAGGTGATCGTGCCATCGGATACGCCGAAGGTGTCGCGGATGTCGGGGGCAAGTACGGCCATGGCGGCCTGCTCGAGCTCGTCGAGGCTGTTGAGCACGAGCAGCACGACGAAGGTGAAGGCGCCGCCCATCGCGAGTCCCTCGCGCAGCGGCATCTCCTCGTCGCCGACCCCCGGCAGCAAGTCGTCGGCGAAGAGCACCTGCTCGCCGGCGCGGGCCTGAGCGTCGCGGCGAGCCGATTCCTCCGTCAGCAGCGCGGCGGTGAGGACAGCGGTGTCGTCTTCGGCGGTCCCCGCAGGCTCAGCCGCTCCCGGACCTTGCTCGGGATTGTCAGTCACCAGCCATAAAAGCTAGTCCACACCGAACCTAGGCCCGGGGGTGGCTGCTGCGGTGAGCCTCGCGCAGGCGCTCGCGGCTGACGTGGGTGTAGATCTGGGTGGTGGCGATGTCGGCGTGGCCGAGCAGTTCTTGCACGGACCGCAGGTCGGCGCCCCCGTCGAGCAGGTGGGTGGCGAAGGTGTGGCGCAGGGCGTGAGGATGCGTCGGCACCACGCTGCGACGGTCGATCACCCGGCGCACATCACGGGGTGTCATAGCCCGGCCCCGCTGGTTGAGGAACACCGCGTCGTCGGGTGTGTCGACGGTGACCAACCGAGCGCGCTGGTCACCCAGCCAGCCGCGCAGCGCGGCCACCGCCGGGGCGCTGAGCGGGACCAGCCGCTGCTTGGCGCCCTTGCCCCACACCCGCACCTCGCCCCCGGTCAGATCCAAGTCCTCCTGGCGCAGGCCGCACAACTCGCTCACCCGCAGACCGCTGCCGTACAGCAACTCCACGATGGCCAGATCGCGAGCGTCGCGAGCGTCGTCGTCGCCGGCTCGGACAGGCTTGTCGACGAGCGAGCGGATCTGGTCGTCCTTGAGCACCCTGGGAAGCCGCGACGGTCCCCGGGGGGCGCTGAGCCCGAGCGTGGGGTCAGCGGCCGTGCGGCCGTTGCGGCGGGCCCAGTCGAAGTAGCGGCGCAGCACCGACACCTTGCGGGTGATGGTGCGCGCCGCGTATCCGTTGGTGCTCAGCTGAGCCAGATAACTCCGCAAAGCACGCCGATCAACCGAATCTGGGCCTCCAGCGCCCGCCTCTTCAAGCCACCGCGCCGCGGCAGCGGCGTCGCGCCCGTACACGGCCCGAGTGGAGTCGGCCACGCCGCTCAACGAGTCGAGCCAGGCCCTCAGACCCCAGTTGTCCACACCTCGAGTCTAGTTATCCACACCAATCGCCCGACTCGACTCGTTCAGTCGACCTACTCGGCAGGCGGCGACGTGTCCGGCGCGGAACTCGTTCCAGTCTCGAATCTCATGTCCGATACGTCGAGACCCGGTGATCGGGTGGACAGGCTGAGCATCTCCACACCGACGACATGCTCGGCCTGGTTGTAGTCCAGCAGGATCCCAGGGGCGACCTCGACGGACTCGACGATGTCCGAGTCATCTAGGTGCAGGTAAAGCGCGTCGGCCTTGCAATCAACCCGCAACCTCATGATCCACCTCGCATCGAACGGTCGAAGAATGCGGTCACTACACGCCACGGATCTGCTTGAGTGTTCACCACGACTCGCAGAACTCTGCCACCGTGCTCGGGGATCCGAAGGTAGAACCGCTCCACAGCTTCATCGTAGGGGTCTCTCATCCGTTGCGCGGGAGCAGCCACCGTCCGCTCTACCCATGCCAGACGAATCCCCCGTCTTTCCATGACCTCCAGAGCATGCAGAGTGTAGACAATCACCATTGGACGGCCATGGTCCGACAGTCCGGGAACGCGGTTGACGTCAGGCTCGCATTACTCGGGCGCCGTCGCGGGCTAGGAGGCCGAGACGCTCCAGTCGTTCGGCCGCCACCAGCACGTCGGGAACGGGGGCAGCCGCTCGCAGCGCCAGCGCGTCGAGGCTCACTGGGCCGTCGTCGAGCAGCCCGAGCAGCGTCTCCTCCAGCGGATCGAGTTGGGGGCGGGCGATTTCGGTCCCTGGCCGAGCACCGCCGGAGGCTCCCGCAGTGGCCAGCCCCAGCGCGACCAGCACGTCGTCGGTGGAGCAGGCCGGAGCGCAGCCTTCACTCAAGAGGAGATTGGTGCCCGCCGCGGCCGGGTTGCGCACCGAGCCCGGCACGGCCATGACCGTCACGTCACGCCTCGCGGCTTCCTCGACGGTGTGCATCGAACCGCCGGCCCGCTTGGACTCCACCACCACAACCACATCGGCGAGAGCGGCCAGGAGACGGTTGCGGGCCGGGAAGCGCCATCCCTCGGGCTCGGCACCGAGCGGCGCCTCGGTGAGCAGCGTCCCCGCCGCGGATACGGCATCCCAGAGATCGCGGTTGCCTCTCGGGTACACCATGTCGAGCCCGCTGCCGACCACCCCGACCACCGGCGCTGCGTTCGCGGCCAGCGCGCCCCGGTGGGCGGCGCCGTCGATCCCCAACGCAAGGCCCGACACCACGGTGACACCGGCCTCGGCCAGACCGGATCCCAGCTCCATGGCCACTGAACGTCCCGTGGGAGTGCAGCGCCGTGTGCCCACGATGGCCACCGCCGGTCCTGTCGGATCGGGCACGCGGCCACAGCGAAACAGGATCGGCGCCGGATCTATGTCATCGACCACGGCCGAAGGATGCTGATGGCTGGCGGGGGTCGTCACCCAGGCATCGAGCGACTCGAGTTGGGCGCTCACCGCGGCGAGATCGATGCCGCGTGCATGGTCCCGCCAGAGGTTGTGTAAGTCGTCGCCGATCACCCATTCGGGCATGTCGCCGGCCTCCACCCTCGTCCAAACCTCGACCGGGTCCCGGCGCGCCAACAGCCGCTCCAGGCGCCGAGGAGTCGCGCGAGGCAACAAAGCCAGTGCAGCCGCATGGACGCCGCGATCAGATCGGGCCGACATGGTGATTTCAGCCATGAACCAGACCCCCGGCACGATCGGGGCGCATCCTGAGAGACAGCGCCGCCAGCACGTCCTGTGATCGCAGCTCTATGCCGCCATCGTCGAGGTCGCGGATGGTACGGGCCACTGTGCGGACCCGGCGCAGGCCCCTAGCGCTGAGCCGGCCCTCGGCCAGAGCCGCTCGCAGGATCTCGGTAGCGGCCCGATCCAGCGGGGCATGCAACTCAAGGTCGCTGCCCGACAACTCGCCGTTGCTGCCCACACCTCGCTTCTGGGCCTTGCGGCGCACGGCCGCCACCCGTTCGGCCACCTCCGAGCTGGGGGTGCTCGGCCCGGTGTCGAGCAGATCAGCCGGGTCGGGACGGTCGACTCGCACCACGAGATCGAGCCGGTCCACGAAGGGACCCGACAATCGGCGCTGGTAGCGGGCCAGTGCTCCGGGAGCGCACCGACACCCGACGGTGCCGCCCGCGCCGCACGGGCAGGGATTCATGGCCGCCAGCAGCAGGAACCGGGCCGGGTGCTCGACCATCCCCATCGAGCGGGCCACCCGGATCATGCCCTCCTCCAGTGGCTGGCGCAGCGCGTCGAGCACCGAGGGCGCAAACTCTCCCAGCTCGTCGAGGAACAGCACTCCGGCGGTGGCTGCGCTCACCTCTCCGGGTCTGGCCCGGGCGGTGCCGCCGCCGACCAGCGCCGCCATCGACGACGAGTGGTGGGGTGCCCGGAACGGGGGACGGGTTATCAGGCCGTCGGGCAGGGCCAGACCGGCCGCCGAATGAACCCGGGTGACCTCCATGGCCTCCTCGGTGGACAGATCAGGCAGCAGGCCCACCAGGCGGCGGGCCAGCATGGTCTTGCCGGCACCCGGAGGGCCGACCAGCAGCAGGTGGTGCCCGCCGGCGGCGGCGATCTCCAACGCCCAGCGGGCCAGCGGCTGACCGGCGATGTCGCAGAGGTCGGGCTCAGGTCCGGCGTCGGGCAGGCACCCCACTTCGGGCGGCTCAGGCCAGGGAGCCGCTCCCGAGAGTGCGCCGAACACCTCCTTGAGTGAGTTGACGGGCCGGACCCGCTCGGGCGCCACCAACTCGGCTACCCGACCGTCGCCGGCCGCCACCACGATCGATGAGTTGTCCATGGCGTCGACCAGCGGCAGCGCACCGGGAACCGGTCGCACCGAGCCGTCGAGGCCGAGTTGCCCGAGCGCTCCGATGTCGTTGATCGAGGCCGCCTCGAGTTGCTTGTCGGCCACTAGCACGCCGATGGCCACGGCCAGATCAAGACCGGCGCCCGACTTGGGCATGTCGCTGGGGGCGAGATTGACGGTGATGCGCTTGGACGGCCACTTCAGACCGCTGGAAACGATGGCGGCCCGTACCCGGTCGCGGGCCTCGCGGCAGGAGGCGTCGGGCAGACCGACAACGGTGAAGCCGGGCAGCCCGTCAGCCGCATGGACTTCGACAGAGACAGGATGGCCCCACACACCCACGAGGGTGGCGGAGCGGACGGTAGCGAGCATTGCGGCCTCCGTGGTGAGGGGTTCGGAGGCCGCCGTCAACTCGGCCGGCGGCTAGCCGTGATAGTGCTGCGTCAGGCGCAGCGAGCGGCGACTATAGCACTTCTCGTGTATATCTGACTACAGCCGCTATCTCTTCGGGATCGAGGACTTCGACGAAGGCGGGCATGGATCGCACCCCGTCGGCGACGGTCACAACTTGGTCGGCGACGTCGGGATAGACGCTCACCATCCGGGCGTCGGAGAGCTTCGTGCCACGCCCTCCGCCTCCGTCGTTGCCGTGACAGTTGGCGCAGCGGTCGATGTAGACCTGCCGGCCCACCACCAACTCCGGGTCGGGGTAGCCGTCGGGGCCGACCGGCACCTCCGGCACATCGTCGGCGGCACACGCGCCAGCCACGACGATTGCGGCGGTGAGGACCGCCGGCAGCAGACGGGGCAGGTCTAGGAGACGGCGAGGCATGTTACGAAGGAGTGCAGGAAGTGCGCCGTTGCACGATACTTGCCCCATGGGATTCGACCCCACCCGTCCCCACCGGCGCCGGCCGTCCGATGTGGTCTTCGTAGCCGCAGGCCTGCTGGTGGCCTTCGCGGTGGTGGTGTGGGCGCTGCTGGGCTGATCCGGTGGACGATCCCGAGCGTTTCGGCGCGGTCGAGGTCCGCTTCATCCAGTCGTACCGGGCCGCCAAGGACTACATCTGCCCCAACTGCAACCGCACCATCCCGACCGGCACCGGCCACTACGTAGTAGTCCCCGTAGAGGCGCCCGACCTACGCCGCCACTGGCACCGAGGCTGCTGGACCAGGCGCAGGCCGCGCTAGCACGCCGCCGCTGCAGCCATTGACCGACGGACGCTGAACGGTGGTCGGCTTGGCGCTTAGAAGGCGTTTTCGATCACGTTTACTTCGACGCCGGTGACGGTGGCTACGTCGAAGCGGAGCTGTCCTCGGTGATTGTTGGCCTTCAGCCATTGGACGGCCAGCGACCTGATCCGGAGTTGCTTGCGGCGGTCGACCGCCTCCGCGGCTGCTCCGTAACGCTCGGAGCGGCGGGTCTTCACCTCGCAGAACACGATCTCACCGTCACGGCACAGCACCAAGTCGAGTTCGCCGCCCCGGACCCGCCAGTTCTGATCCAGGATCTCGTAGCCGGCCTCTTCGTACCAGCGGGCGACCCTGCGCTCGCCCCACGCACCGCGAGCCTGCTTTGAACGGTCCGGCTCTGGGCCGGTCGTCCGGTCAGCGATAGCGCTTTTCCTTGACCTTGGCGGCCTTGCCCACCCGGTCACGCAGGTAGTACAGCTTGGCCCGGCGCACATCGCCCCGAGTGATCCGCTCTATGCGATCAATGACCGGGGTATGCACGGGAAACGTCCGCTCCACACCCACACCGAAGCTCACCTTGCGCACGGTGAAGGTCTCACGCACCCCGCTGCCCTGCCGCCTGATCACGACACCCTCGAACACCTGCGTGCGAGCCCGGTTGCCCTCCACCACCCGCACATGCACACGCACAGTGTCGCCCGGCTGGAACTCGGGAATGTCGCTGCGAAGGCTCTGCGCATCTATGAGGTCGGTGGGGTTCATGATCGTCTCCGCTCACAGTCTCCGCGCACATCGGCGGCTGCCGCCGGGCCGAGCGAGTCTACGAGAACCGCATCCCGCCTCCACCGCCAGCCCGCCCCACATTACGCACCCACTCGGCGATGCAGTTCGGGTTGAACCGGCTTCGCGAGGGTCAGTCCGGCGGGTCGGGGTTGAGGCCGTGGGCTGTCAACAGCTCTTGCTCCTCGGCGCTCAGGCCGCCGCGGGCTTCGATCAGATCGGGACGGCGTTCGATGGTGCGAGCCAGCGACTGGGCTCGACGCCAGCGGGCCACCCGGGCGTGGTCGCCCGACAGCAGCACCTCGGGGACCGACCACTCCCGAAACGTCGCCGGCCGGGTGTACTGCGGATACTCCAGCAGGCCGTCGCTGAACGACTCCTCGGCGGTGGAGGCCTCGTTGGAGAGCACGCCCGGCACGCAACGCCCCACGGCCTCCAACACCACCATCGCGGCCGACTCGCCGCCGGACAGCACCACATCACCCACCGAGATCTCACCGTCGGCCAGATGCCGGCTCACCCGCTCATCGACACCCTCATAGCGTCCACACAGCAGCGAGAACCCGGCCCCGGAAGCCAGTTCGTGGGCCATGGCCTGATCGAAACGACGTCCCGCCGGCGACAGGTAGAACAGCGGCCGGGGCGGCTCGACGGCCTCCACCGCATCGAACAGCGGACCGGGCATCATCACCATCCCCGCTCCCCCGCCGAAGGGGGCGTCGTCGACGCTGCGGTGGCGGTCCGACGCGGCCATCCGCAGGTCGTGGACCCGCACGTCGAGCGTTCCGGCGCTGCGGCCCCGCCCGATCACCGAGACCGAAGCCATGGTCTCCACCAGGTCCGGGAAGATCGTGAAGATGTCGATGCGGAAGCTCATGAATCCGGCGCCACTTCGAACAGCCCGTCGGGAACCTCCACCTCGATGCGCTCACCGGGCACTGAATCGACCACGAAGCGCAACGGCACGAGCGTGCCGTCGAGTAGTTCAAGCAGGTCTCCGGCCGGGTTGGCAACCACAGAGGCGACCCGGCCCCGGTCGGTGCCCGACACCTCCACCACCTGCGCCCCGATCAGCTCGTGGACCCACAACTCATCGGGGTCAGCGATGGGTGCAGCCCGCAGCACCAAGCCCCGCAGAGCCTCAGCCGCCTGGCGGTCGTCGACACCGGTGAATCTCACCAGGTGCCGTTGTTTGTGGGGCCGGGCTGCGGACACCTCAAGCGTCCCCGAGTCGGTGTGCAGTTCTGATCCTGGCGCCAGGCGTTCTGGCCGATTGGAGACCAGCGTCACCGTGACCTCGCCGCCGGTGCCGTGTGGTCGCCCGATGCGGCCTATCTCAAGCAGGGGCTCCGAGCACGGCTCTGACACCCCGAACGGCTCGGTGTTCTCAGTCGACGAACTCGACCTCGATGTCCACATCGTCGCGCGACCCCGCGGCGCGCACCACGGTCCTGATGGCGTGAGCCACCCGGCCCCGCTTGCCGATGACCCGGCCCATCTCTCCCTGAGCGACCCGGACGTCGAGGCGGACCGCGTCGGCGCCTGCCTCCGTGGCGGTGATCTGCACCGCATCGGTATCGTCCACGATGCTGGTCACCACAAAGCGACATACCGCTTCAGCGGTCGGAGCCAGATCGGTCACGATTCGTCGTCCTGCGAGCCGGCCGCGACCGCGGCGCCCACGGTGCTGTCGGTGCCAGCCGTATCGGTGGCGTCAGCCGTGACTGCGGCACCGGCCGTGCCAGCCGCGGCGGAGCCCGGCCCGCGGAACGTCTCCCAAGCGCCGCTGATCCGCAACAGCTTCTCCACCCGCTCGGTCGGCTGGGCGCCGTGGCGCAGCCAGTGAAGGGCCCGCTCGTTGTCGATGCGAACCACCGAGGGATCCTGTCGGGGCTCGTAGATCCCGATAATCTCGATGAAACGCCCGTTGCGGGGCGCACGAGAGTCTGCCGCCACGACGCGGTAGGTGGGCTGCTTCTTCTTCCCCATCCGCATGAGGCGCAACTTCACGGCCAATGTGATTCCTCTGATCTTCTCGGCTTTGGGCGAAGGGTCAATTCAACCCGGGCCAGTCACCCTTTTCCAACCCGTCAAGGCTATCCAACCCTGGAAGGGCCAGAGGCGCCTTGGACACGGGAACGGGCCCCTTGGGCGTGGTGCGGCCGCCGGTTCCGCGCCGCTTGGCGCCAGACGATCCCGGCTTGGGGCGTCCCGCCTGCCTCGACGACCCCGACTTCGAGGCAGCCGCCCTTCG
>JAJDZO010000068.1 GCA_022824605.1 Acidimicrobiia bacterium | reverse complement strand
GCCGTCGGTGTAAGGCTCGTTGTCGGCACATCGTCGCTGATGCTCCACCCATGCGGCGGTGCGAGAGCGACACTGCTTGCGGCGCCGCCCGGCACCGAGCAGCCAGACGTCTGCGCTGCGGGTGGTGTGCGGCATAGCGTGTGCGGGTGCCCAGCAACGATCCGAAAGCGCTGGTGCAGAGGCTGTGGGACTTCTGCGATGTGTTGCGCGACGACGGCCTGTCGTACGGCGACTACCTGGAGCAGCTCACCTACCTGCTGTTCCTGAAGATGGCCGACGAGCAACACGAGCTGCTGGGCGGCGAGCGGGTGGTGCCCATTGAGCATGACTGGCAGTCGCTGCTGAGCCGCTCGGGCGCCGAGCTTGAGGCCCACTACAGCGAGACTCTGACTGCTTTGGGGGCGGGCGACGACATGCTCGGCGTGGTCTTTGGCAAGGCCCGCAACCGGATCCAGACCCCTGCCAAACTGGAGCAACTCGTCAAGGACTTCATCGACAAGCACGAGTGGCTCAGCTACGACGCCGACCTCAAGGGCGCCGCCTACGAGGGCCTGATCGAGAAGACCGCCCAGGAGGGCGCCCGAGGCGCAGGCCAGTACTTCACGCCGCGAGCGCTGATCTCCGCCATCGTCGACGTGATGCAGCCCGAGCCCGGCCACCGCGTCTGCGATCCGGCCTGCGGCACTGGTGGTTTCTTCCTCGGCGCGTACCGGTCGATCATCGACCGTTTCACGCCTTTGGAGCCCGACCAGGTCGCCCACCTCCGCTCCGGGGCATTCACCGGCTGGGAGATCGCCGACCTGCCGGCCCGGCTCTGCGCCATGAACCTGCTGCTCCACGGCATCGAGAGCCCCGAGTCCGACTCCCCCGTCCATGTGGACGACGCCCTGCGAACCGACCCCGGCGAGCGCTTCGACATAGTGCTCACCAACCCGCCCTTCGGCCGGTCCTCGTCGGACAGCTACGAACGCGACGACTTCTGGGCCACCACCCGCAACAAGCAACTCAACTTCGTCCAGCACGTTGTGAGCGTGCTCAAGGTCGGCGGGTCCGCGGCGATGGTCGTGCCCGACAACGTGCTGTTTGAGGCCAGCGCCGGCGAGACGATCCGCCGCCGGCTGCTGCACGACTGCGAGGTCCACACCCTGCTGCGCCTTCCGACGGGCATTTTCTATGCCCAGGGCGTCAAGGCCAACGTGTTGTTCTTCCGCCGCCGCGAGGGCGCCGAACAGGCCTGGACCAGAGAGTTGTGGGTCTACGACCTGCGCACCAACAAGCACTTCACCCTCAAGCAGAACCCGCTGACGCGGACCGACCTCGACGACTTCGTGGCCTGCTACAACCCCGCCGACCGCCACCAGCGCCAAGAGTCCGAACGTTTCAAGCGCTTCACCTACGACGAGCTCATGGCCCGCGACAAGGTCAGCCTCGACCTCTTCTGGCTCCGCGACGACAGCCTTGAGGACATCGACAACCTCCCACCCCCAGCCGTCCTAGCCGCCGAGATCGCCGAAGACCTCCAGTCCGCCCTAACCGAAATCCAAGCCCTAACGGAGTCCCTCACCGCTACCAACACGGAATCTGCGGCAGCAGTTGGACGTTCTGCCTAGAATTCTGTACATTACCCATAGTGGTTGCCCCCGACGACAGGAGACAACGATGACCCCCCTAACCGAAGCCCGGAGCCGGCTCAGCGAGATCGTCGACGAAGTGGCCTCGACCGGTTCGACGATCGAGATCTCACGCCACGGACGACCCGTGGCCGTCGTCATGGGCTACGAGGAGTACGAGTCGCTGCTCGAAACGCTGAACATCCTCGCTGACGAGACGACCATGGCCGCCATCGCTGAGGCCGAACGCGATGTGGCGGCTGACGACTTGACCGAACTCGACTGACTCGACGTGGCCAGGTTGGCGCGCCGCGCCAAGAAGGACCTCGATGCCTTGCCAGCTGCGCTGGCGTCGCGAGCCAGGGCGATCATCGGACGCCTCGAGAACGAGCCGCACTTGGGCAGGAAACTCGCCGGCCCACTCCAGGGCAAGCGTTCTGCCCGGCTCGGCCGTTCCCACCGCATCATCTACACCGCGAGCGATGGGGAGATCGTCGTTCTCACGATCTCGCACAGAAGGGACGCCTATCGCTGATGCCTCCCGATGACGCCGAAACGCCGCAAGATCCCCGTGAACGGGAGATCTTCCTTCGAGCGCAGCGACAATACAGCGACAACTGCGAACGTGGCGACTCGCTGCGATGTTGGTCGGAATAACTGAACACCTCGAGACGCCACCCCCAGAGGATTCTGCACAGGCAGGCCAGCGACGAGCGGAGATCGATGAGTTGATCCGGCTCATCGAGGCCAAGGGCCTCACGTTCAAGACACAGGTGCTGCCGCACTTGCGGGTCGTCACCGGCCGTGCCGTGTTCACGCAGTACTTCCTGCGCGCCAACCAAAAGGCCGGAGGTGTCGAGGGCATCCCACACGGTTGGTTACTCGCCGTTCGGCACCATATCGAGGGGGATGACGCGGAACCATCCGTGGAAGCTCTCAGCCAGGGCTTCCAAGGAATCCTCTCAACCACGACGAACTGGGCGAAGGCGGCTTCATGGGATGATCTGGTGAATTGGCGTCCGCCGTCCTCACCCTCGGAAGACGACTCTCTCGTGATGCCGCCACAGAGCGATGACCTGTGGGTGACAGAGCGATTCACGAAGACGTACCTCAGCCAGTGGTCCGTGCCCGCCCTACGGAGCGAATGGAAGTACCTCCACGGCAAGAATCCCTCTCCGTGCCATCCCAACGAGATGCGAGGACGCGTAGTCCGACGCTGCCGGTCGGTCGCGCCAAGCCGGGAGTAATGCCGCCCGTCGCGTCGCCGGACCCTCCTTGAGGCTGCCGAAATCGCCGAGGACCTCCAATCCACCCTAGCCGAAGATCCAAGCCCTAACGGAAACCCTCGACGCCATCTCAGGTAGCGAGTCGCAGGGCTGAGCCCTGTCGCTGTCGCACCCCGTCCATAACCTGCAGGCCGGTGAGTACCCTGTGGATAACCGGACGGCGAAGGGAGGTGGCCGTGGCTGACCGAACCGGCATCGAGTGGACCGAGTCAACCTGGAACCCTTCGACCGGCTGTGATCGCACGTCACACGGCTGCGACAACTGCTACGCGCTCACCCTCGCCAAGCGCCTCAAAGCGGCACTCCGCGTTTTAGGGTGGAGTGAGGGTGTCCAGCAGCGCCCAGTTGGGTTTGCCGGCGTAGAGCAGGGCGCGGATGCGGTAGTTGGCGAAGTTGGTGAATCCGAAGGCGGCGCGT
>JAJDZO010000203.1 GCA_022824605.1 Acidimicrobiia bacterium | reverse complement strand
GCCGTTGGCGAGGCGGATTGCGGTGTGGGCCGCGGTATCCGGCCCGCTTCCCTGGATCGACTCCCATTCGCTGAAGCCGCCCCCGGCCCGCCGCCAGCGGTACTGCCAGCCGATGATGGGCGAGCCGCCGTCGCCGGTCGATTCCCACGAGAGCATCACCGAGGCGTCGCCGGCCACCGCTCCCAGGACGCCGCCCGGCGGCGGGCCCACCAGGTTGAACGGCCCCAGCCGTGTGGCGGTGCCCGGCCCATAGGCGTTCACCGCCCGCACCTCAAGGGTGTAGCCGAAGCCGTTGGCGAGATTCGCCACCTCGACGATGGTGGTCGCCTCTGCGCCGTCTCTGGGCGTGGCCCGCCAGTCGCCGTAGTCCCCCCCGCCTTGTCGGTAGCGGACTTGATAGCCCGTCACCCGGTCGTGGGGCTCGTCGCGGGGGGCGGTCACCACCAGGGAGACCTGGCGGCGCCCCACCGTGGCCTGCACTCCGGTGGGCTCATCGGGCACCGTGCCCGGGGTGGCCGCGGTGGCCTGGGCCCTGGCCCCCCGGCCGACCTCGTTGTGGCCCCGAACCAAGAATGTGTAGGCGGTGCCGTTGGCCAAGTCCTCGACGGTGTGGCTGGTGGTGTCGGGGCCGCTGTCGGCGATGTCGGCCCAGCCCTCGCCTTCGTCGACGTCGCCGCAGGGGTTGGCGTCGTCGAGCCGGCACACCTGCCACTTGGTGATCGGCGGGCCTCCGCCGGTGGTCCAGGCCAGCGTCACGCTCCGGTCGCCGCCGGTGGCCGCCAGCCCGAACGGCGTGTGCGGCGTCCCGCCCAAATTCACCTCTTCGGACTCGATGCTGGGGCCCGCGAACGAGCCGTTGACGCCGCGGACCCTGAACTTGTGCGGCTCGCCCCGGTCCAATCCGTCGATGGTGATGCTCTCGAACCAGAACCCGGAGTTGCTGAACGTCCAGTCGACGTAGTCGTCGGCGCCCGCCCTGTAGGAGTACTCCCACGAGGTGGTGGCGGCGATGCCGTCGATGCTGCCCGCGTTGGGCGACCGCGCCAAGCTCAAAGTGACTTCTCCGGCGGCTGCGGTGGCGATGAGCACCGGGACGGTGCCCACCACGTCGGCGCCGGGGGTGGGCGGACCGCCGTGGGTGTACACCGCCGACTCGGCGATGTCGCTGTGGCCCACGGCGTTCTCGGCCCGCACCCTCACCTGATACCTCGCGCCCTCCACGGCACTGTCGACCGCCGCGGTGTTGGCGGCCTCGTTTCGCCACGGGGTCCATGGCCCGCTGTCGGCCCGGTGCGACACCTGATAGCGAAGGGTGGTGCCGGTGCCGGGAATATTCGTGTTGGCCCCCCCGTCGGTGGACGCCGGCCACCACACCCGAAAACTGGTCTCCGTTGCGTCTCGGAAATACACCGCCGGGGGAGTGGTGGGGACGATGCGGGGAATGGTGGTGGTCGCCACGCCGGACACACGCCCGGTGCCGTGCTGGTTGATGGCCCGCAAAACCACGAGATAGGTCTCTCCGGCCACGGGGTCGAGTTCCGGGCCGCCCGATCCGGTGGCTATGCCCAGCGCGGTGAGCTGGGCGTCGGTGCGGGGCAGCTCGACGCTGTTGCGAGAGGTGCAGGCCGCATCCCTTCTCACGGTGGTGTCGCAGATCGCCACCCAGCCCTCGTCGTTGTAGAGGCCGGCTATCTCGGCCGAGTCGGTGGTGTACTTGTACTCCCACCCGGTGACCGGCGAGCCGCCGTCGTGGCCCGACGTCCACCGCAGAACAACCTCCCTCGAGCCGTCGCCGGCGTCGTAGGAGTTGGCCGCCCTCAGCAGTCCCGGCGCCGACGGCACGGTGCCCGGATAGAGCACTGCGGTCGCCGTCGAGGATGCTCCGCCCCCAACGCCGTTCACCGCCCGAACCCTGAAGCGATACGCCACTCCGACGCTCAGGCCGGTCACGTCGAACGATCTGGTCTCGGGGGTGGCCTCGGCCATGTCCTGCCAGGCACCGTATCCGCCGCGGCCCGCCCGCTGCGAGTACTGGTAGCCGGTGATGGGCGAGCCGCCGTCGCTGGGAGGGGTCCAGGCCAAGGTGACCGTACCGGTCGCCCCCTCCTTCAAGGAGGCGGTGACGCCGGTGGGCCTGAAGGGAACCCTTCCGGGATCGACCGACCCGGTCGCCGCCGCGGCGCCGGGTCCCACCTCGTTCACAGCGCGCACCTCGAACCGGTAAACCAGGCCGTCATTGTCCAAGCCCAGCACAATGTAGCTCGTGGTGGCGGCGTGGCTGCCAGGGATTCTGGCCCACGGCGCAGAGTCGCCGAAAGAGCCGCTTCCCTCACCCCGGCGGAACTCCCAGCCGGTTATGGGCGAGCCGCCGTCGCTGCTCGGCGTCCACAGCAGGGTGGCCTGCTTGTCGCCCGGCACCACCCTCAGCGAGCGGGGCGGCCCCGGCGCGGTGGCCACGGTGACCGGCGCCGTCTCCGCAGAGGGCCCCGGGCCGTTGGCGTTCACGGCGCGAAGCTGGAATTGGTAGGCGGTGCCGTTGTCCAGCCCGGACACGACGTGGCGGGCGGTGGCCGCGCCCGAATCGATCATGATGGCCCAGGGGGCGTAGTCGCCGCCGCCGGTCTTCTGGCGGTATTCATAGCGCACGATGGGCGAGAAACCGGTGGCCGCGGTGTTGGCGCCCGCCGCCGCCCAGCTCAACGACACCTGGGAGTTGCCCACCTCTGTTTCCAGGTCGGCCGGTGCCGCCGGAACGGTGGAGGGCACCACGGCATTGGACTCCTCCGATGCAGCCCCGTAGCCGGCACTGCTGAAGGCCCGAACCCTGAACCGGTAGCTGGTTTGGCCATCGCCGTTGGGACCGCCGCCCATCAACCCGGTGACGGTGTGGCGATTCGTGCCCGGACCGCTGCCCGCAACGGTGAACCACACGCCTGTCGACGGGCTCGACTGCGTGTACTCCCAGCGGAGGACCCTGGCGCCGTTGTCGGGGCCGGCGGTCCACGTCAGCGTCACCTGCTGGTTGCCGGCCGTCGCCGTCACATCAGCAGGCGCCGCGGGCCCGTCTTGCGCTCCAGCCGGAGGCAGCGCCACCAGGAAAGACACCACCAGCCCCCAGAGGCCAACCACAGCCCACGCCGCGACCCGCCGCGGAGTGCGGAGCTGTCTGCATGCGGACTCATCGGCCAAAGGCACACGAAGCACAGCCCGTTATTCTACCGGGCGGCGTCAGGGTGGTCTCATTCACTTCCCCCTGCACACTCCTCGTTGCAGAGGGAGAATCAAATGAATGTTGTAGCCATCGGCCGAAGCTGCCTAGCGCTTAGGCGCAGGCGTCGTTGGCCAAGTCGTCGGCGTCGTCGCCGTAGTCGGCGCCGGTGAGGCCGCGGCAGGCGGAAACCAGCTCACGGGCGAAGTCGGCCGGGCGGGTGGCGGCCAGCACGTCGCCGGCGAGCTGGCGGGCGATGGCCTCTCGGCGGGTGTAGGGCAGAGCGCACACGTCGGCCACGCCGTCTTTGTCGTCGTCGTGGGGATAGGTGGTGGGCCCGCCGAGCGACCGGTTGGCGCAGAAGCTCGGCCCGGTGATGACGCCGGAGTAGAACGGCCCGCCGTCGTTGATCGGCACCGCCGGCGGGCCGCTGAGCCTGTCGCCGCCGCACTCGTCGTCGCCGTCGGTGACCGCGCAGGCCGCCACGACCAGCGCCGCGTACTCAGACGAGTGCTGGACCGCGAGGGCCTCGACGGCGTTCTGGCGGGCGATGGCCTCGCGGCGGGTGTAGGGCAGCGAGCACACGTCGGCCACCCCGTCGCCGTCGGAGTCGTGGGCGAACAGGCGGGCCCCGCCCAGCGACCGCTCAGCGCAGAAGTCAGGCCCGGTGACCACCCCGGAGTAGAAGTCGCCTCCCGCCGGCGGTGTGGCCACCGGCGCGACCTCATTCGAGGTGCCCGCCGCGCCCTCGCCGGCACCGCTCACGGCCCGAACCTGGAACGTGTAGGACAAAATGCCGGTGGCACCGCCCAAATCGGACAGCGTGACGCTCATGGTGTCGTCCGGCACCTTCATCCAGTGGCCGTAGTCGCCGATGCCGACCTTCATGCGGTAGTGCCAGGCGACCACCCTCCAGCCGCCGTCTCCGCCGGCAGTCCACGACACCGTTATCTCGCCGTCGCCGCCCACCGCCGACACCGCCGGCGCAGAAGGCACCGACCCGGCGGGAATCGACGCGGTGCCCGCCAGTCCACTGCCAACTTCGTTCACCGCCCGCACCTCGAACGCGTAGGGGACGCCGCCGATGATTCCGCCCACCGTGGTGCTCGCGGTGTCGGCGCCGCTGCCGACGACGTCGAACCAGCCGCTGTAGTCGCCGTCACCGGCCTTGTAGCGGTACTGCCAGCCGGTGGGGGGAGCGGCGTAGTCGGCCTCGCCGGGCGCACCGGAGGCGCCGGCGCTCCACGACAGCCTCACCTGGCCGTGGCCCCGGACTGCGGTCACCGAGGCGGGTGGCGGCGGAACAAGCCCCGGAATGGCCGGGTCGGATTCGAACGCGTCGCCGGCACCGTGGGCGTTCACCGCCCGCACCTGAAAGCCATAGGCGGTGCCGTTGACGAGGCCGCCGACTGTGTGGGAGGTGGTGGCAGCACCGCTGCCCGCCAGCGAACTCCACGCGCCGTAGCCCCCACCAGCCTGCTTTTGGCGGTACTGCCAGCCGGTGATGGCCGAGCCGCCGTCGCCTCCGGAAACCCAGACAAGCACGACTTGAGCGCCGCCGGGCACGGCGACCAGCTCGCCGGCAGGAGGCGGGCCCACCGGGAGAACCTGCGCCAGCGTCGTGGCGATGCCCGGGCCGTAAGCGTTCACCGCCCGCACTTCCAGGGTATGGCTGACGCCGTTGGTGAGACCGCCCACCGTTGCCGTGGTGGTTGTCTCTGTTCCGACTCTGCTCGTCGTCTCCCAGGCGCTGTAGTCGCCGTGGGCGCCCCGGTGGCGGATCTCGTAGCCCGTCACCGGACTGCCGCCGTCGTCGTTCGGAGCGGCCACCACCACGGTGGCCTGGCGACTGCCCGCCATCGCTCGCACCCGCACCGGCGCATCGGGCGCCGTGCCCGGGGTCGCCGGGCTGGCCTGGGCCCTGGCACCGCGGCCCCTGTCGTTCCAGGCCCGAACCAAAAAGGTGTAGGCGGTGCCGTTGACCAGATTCCCAACGGTGTGGCCTCTGGTGTCAGGACCGCTGTCGGCGATATCGGTCCAGCCCTCGCCGGTTGCGACGTCTCCGCAGGGATTGGCGCTGTTCTTCTGGCACACCTGCCATCTGGTGATCGGCGGTCCGCTGCCCCCAGGTGTCCAGGTCAATGCCACCCGACCATCGCCGCCGGTGGCCCGCAGGCCGATCGGCGCCTGGGGCACAGGGCCGGGAACAACCTCTTCAGACTCCAAACTGGGGCCGGCGAACCGACCGTTGACGCCGCGGATTCGAAACGTGTGCGGCTGGCCGTTCTCCAATGCGTCCACGACAACGTCGGCGAACCAGATCCCGGAGTTGTTGAACGCCCATTCGCTGTATTCCCCAGTGCCTGACTTGTAGGAGTACTCCCACCAGGTGGCCGCGGTGATGCCGCCGATGCTGCCCGCGTTCGCCGAGCGCGCCAAGGAGAGGGCCACCTGGTTCGCGCCCGGTTCTGCGCTGAGCGCGGGGGCGGTGCCCACCACATCGGCGCCCGGCGTGGGCGGGCCGCCGTGAACGTAGGCCGCGGACTCGGCAACGCCGCTGTGGCCGATGGCGTTCTCGGCCCGGACCCTCACCCAATACCGCGTGCCGCGCACCGCGTTGGGGATCGTGGCCGTGTTGGCCGACTCGTTCTGCCAAGCGGTCCACCGGCCGCCTGCGACCCGGTAGGAGAGCTGGTAGCGAAGAACGGTGGCGGTGCCGGGGATGTTGATGTTGGCGCCGCCGTCGGTGGATGGGGGCCACCACACCCTGAAGCTCTCGTCGCCGGCGTCGCGGAAGTAAACGGCGGAGGGCGTCGATGGAACGATCCGCGGGATGGTGGTGGCGGCAACGCCCGAGCGAAGGCCGTTCCCGTGGGCGTTCACAGCTCGGATGGCGATCTGATAGGTCTCCCCGCCCACGGGAACCAGTTCCGGGCCGTCAGCACCGGCGGCTACCCCCAACCGGGCGAGCGCAGCAGGGGTGCGGGGCAAAGAGACGCCGGTGCGGGAGCCACAGCTCGCATCGGCTCTCACGGCGGTATCGCAGATGGCGACCCAGCCCATGTCGCCGTAGAAGTCGGCGATGTCCTGGGAGTCGGCAGTGGTGTACTTGTACTCCCACCTGGTGACCGGCGAGCCGCCGTCGTCGCCCGGCTCCCATCGCAAAACGACTTGTCTGGTGCCTTCGGCCGCGTCGTAGGTGTTCGCCGCCTCCAATCGCCTCGCAGCGGCGGGGATCGAGCCCGGATAAATCGCCGTGGTCTCCTTCGAGGCCGCACCGCCTCCGACGGCGTTCAGCGCCCGGACTCTGAACCGGTACCCCGTGCCCGTCACCAGGCCGCTCACATCGTGGGCAACGGTGTCCGGCCGGGCGCCGGGAATGTCCTGCCAGGCGCGGTAGCCGCCTCTGCCCTCCCGCTGCGAGTACTGGTAGCCGAGAATCGGCGAGCCGCCGTCGTCGGGACGGGTCCAGGCCAACGTGATGGTGTCGGCGGTTCCCTGTTTGAAAGACGCAGTCACGCTGCCTGGCCTCGCGGGAACCGTGCCGGGATCCACCGCCTCTGTGGTGGCTGGCCTGCCCGAGCCCACTTCATTCACGGCTCGCACTTGGAATCGATAGGTCTGGCCGTCGTTGTCCAACCCGGCCACGGTGTGGCTGGTGGTGCCGGCGGAGCTGCCGGGGATCGCGACCCAGGCGGGGGCGCCATCGGAGAACGCGCCGCTGCCTGCTGCCAGCCGGAACTGCCAGCCGGTGATGGGCGAGCCACCGTCGTTGCTGGCCGTCCACCACAAATAGGCCCTCCCGTTGCCAGGCACCGCGGTCAGCGAGCGGGGGTGTCCCGGGGCGGTTGCCGTTGTGACCGGCGCCGTCTCCGCTGAGGGCCCCGCACCGTTGGCGTTGACGGCGCGAACCTGGAACTGGTAGGCGACCCCGTTGGTCAGCCCGGTGACGACATGGCCGGCGGTGTCGGGACCGGCGCCGATGATCCTGCTCCACGGGGCGTAGCCGCCGTCGCCGGTCCTTTGGCGGTACTCGTACGACAAGATGGGCGAAAAACCGGTGGCCGGGCTATTGGCGGCAGCCGCTCTCCAACTCAACGTCACCTGCGAATTGCCCACTTTGGCCGTCAGGTCGACCGGCGGCATCGGAACGGTGGAAGGCGTGACGGCGACCGATTCCGCCGAGGCCGCGCCGTTGCCCGCATAGCTGACGGCCCGAACCCGGAATCGGTAGCCGCTTCGGCCGTCGCCGTTCGGGCCG
>JAJDZO010000186.1 GCA_022824605.1 Acidimicrobiia bacterium | reverse complement strand
TGCGGGCGTGCAGGAACGGCCGCCGTAGCCGCAACACCTCCGCGCTGCGCCCGGATCCGGTGTGACCGGCGCCGTAGGTGGGATCGCCCACGACGGGATGGCCGATGGCCCTCAGGTGGACCCTGATCTGATGGGTGCGCCCGGTCTCGAGCCGGCAGGCGAGCAAGGCCACCCGAGCCGGCTCGGCGAAGCGCTGCTCCACCTCGTAGTGGGTGCGGGCGGGACGGCCCCGGTCGGTGACGGTCATACGCATCGGGTTGCGGCTCGAGCGGCCCATGGGGGCGTCCACCACCCCCGACGACGCCTCGGGATGCCCCCAGACCAGCGCACCGTAGAGGCGCTGCGGCTCATGCGATCGCATCTGCTCCACCAACGAGTGATAGGCGTGCTCGGTGCGGGCCACCACCAGCAGCCCCGACGTGCCCCTGTCGAGACGGTGAACGATGCCGGGACGGTGCGGATCACCGACCCCCGCCAGTTCGGGGTAGCGGGCCAGCAGCCCGTTGACCAGGGTGCCACCGTCGTGGCCCGCGCCGGGATGCACCACCAGGCCGGCCGGCTTGTCCACCACGATCACCTCGGGATCCTCGAACACCGTGGTGAAGGCCACATCGGCGTCGGGGCCCGGAACCGGATCGTGACGGGGTTCCACCTCCACCGACAGCGACTCACCGGCGGCCACCCGTCGGGAACCGGTGGTGACCACCGCCCCGTCGAGGCGCACACCGCCGGAGGCCACCAGCCGGGCCGCGGTGGAGCGGCTCACGTCGGCCACCAGAGCCACCGCCCGGTCGAGCCGCAGGCCGTCGAGGGCTTCTCCGACGACCTCCGGCGCGGCCGTCATCTCGCGCGGCGGTACGTGTGCCACACCAGAGCCGCACCCCCCAGAACGACCCCCATGTCGGCCACGTTCCACACCGGCCACCACTGCACGTCGATGAAGTCGATCACCGCGCCCTGCAGGAACCCGTCGCTGGACCGGAACAGACGGTCACACAGGTTGCCGAGCGCTCCCCCGGCGACGCACCCGGCCGCGACCGCCGACCACCGCTCGGAGGCCAACCGGCGATTGAGGAGCAGAACCGCGGCGATGGCCAGCGCCGCGATCCCCAGCAACGGCCCGAGCCCCTGGAAGCTGCTGAAGGCCGCCCCCGTGTTGAACACGAGGCGCAGCCGCAGCGTCCACACCAGATCGATGACCCGGCCGTCGTCGAGGGCCTGCAATGCCCACCACTTGGTGAGCTGATCGACCACGACCACCGCCGCGGCCGACACTACGGCCCGCAGGGCGTGCGAAGAGCGCAAGGCGCGCCAACGTAGCGACTCTTGGTCGCCGTCGGGGTTGGCTGCGCTCTCGGGCCGCTGCGACCCGGGGGCGGTCATGGAGTGGTTTGCGCTAGCGGCGACCGAGGCCGCCCGCCTTCACCTCGACACGCTCGGCAGCCCACGGGATGGCTCGCAGGCGGGCCTTGGGAATCGGCGCACCCGACGTGACGCAGGTTCCGAACGTGCCGTCCTCGATGCGCTCCAACGCGGCGTCGATCTGGCCGACCGTGTAGCGGGCCTGGCTCGACAAGGCGAGATCGCGCTCCCGCTCGACTGCGACGGTGGCACCCTCGCCGCCCTCCTCGTCGAACTGGACGTCGCCAGGCTCACGGGTGGCCAGCAACGACTCGGCCTCAGCCTGGTACTCCTCGGCCGAGTGCAGGTACTTGGCCCGCTCCTTGAGCAGCTTGCGGCGCATCTCGTCGAGGAACGACTCGTCGAACCGGGGATGGGCAGCCTTTGCGGACTTCGCGGGGCGCGACGCCTTGGACGCCTTCGCGGTGCTGCGCGCTTTGGACGCCGTCACGGTGCTCCGCGGCCCGACGGCCCATTGCGGCGGCCGGGCGCCGATCCCGGGTTGGCTGCGGACACGGCCCGTAGCGACGCAGTCTGTTCGTCGTGGTCGAAGAAGGCGGCCATGGCCGCGTCCTCGGGCGTCGGTCCATCGCTGCTGACGACCTCTCGCAACTGCTCGATGAACCCGTCGTCGTCGGCGTCGATGTCGAACAGTTCCGGGCTGTCCATACCGAAAGGCATGGTCGCCGGTCCGACGGTCGCGGCCTCGCCGCCGCCTGCGGGCACCGTCGGGATCACATCCGACGCCACGGGCTCACCGGTCACGGGTTCCAAGTCCGCCGACTGAACCTTCTCGCCATCGTCGGCCCACTCCACCATCGGCATATCGGGCACCGCGCCGATATCGACGGAGCCGGTGGGCAAGGTCTCCATCGCAGACAAGGTCTCACGCGGGTCGGGGTCGGTGGGTGCATCGTCGACGACCGACACGCTGGCGTCGGCATGAGCGCTGGTGGCGGGCTCGCTCCGCTCGATCCTGCCCTCGCCGACAGGCTCGGTGAGCGCGACGGGCTGCAACTTCTCGACAAACGAATGGAACGACTCGGCGAGGCCCCGCAGGCTGGCGCGCTCGCTGTCGAGCCGGGTCTGGATGTCGGTCACCACCGCCTGCAGTTCGTTCCTCGACGTCTCAAGCTCGTGCAGCTCGGCCCGGGCTCGTTCCCGTTCCGTGGCCAGCTCGGCCGCAGCCGTGCGCTTCGCCTCGTCGATGATCAGCTGGCCGCTCTCCTCGGACTCGGCCACCACCCGCTCGGCCCGCTCCTCGGCCGAGCGCAGGCGCTCGTTGGCCGCCGTCTCGGCCTCGGAGACCGTCTTGGTGGCCCGGTCCTGAGCGGATTCGATGATCGATCCCGCCTCCGATTTGGCCTCCGACACCGCCGAGTCTGCGGTGCGCTGGGCCAGCACGAGCGTGCGCAGCAGCGTCTCGCGGATCTCGGTGGACGCGCCGTCATCGCCGATGCTGGACCCGGCCTGGGCCAGGCGACGCTCGAGGTCCGCGATCCGATTCTGAGCCTGCACTGCGGCCCGGCCGACGACCTGCACGAAGTTGTCGACTTCCTCGTAGTCGTAGCCGCGCTTGCGCTCGCGGAACTTGACCTCGGACGTGAGTGCGCTGAGTGCTTCCATGCGTGCGATGATGCCACGGGCACGATCGGCGTTGGTGGATGCCTTGCGATTGGCGGAGGCCCTGCGATTGGTGGATGCCTCGCGGCCTGGGCCGCGGCGGCGGTTCGGCTGTCAGGAACAGATGATCCGTTGGAGGATGCTCACGCCGAAGATCACGACGATCGGCGAGAAGTCGAAGGCCATGCTGCCGAAACGGGCGGTGGGAATTATGCGCCGAACCGGCCCCATCACCGGGTCGGTGACGGTGTACAGGAAGCCGGCCACCGTGGCCATCGCCCCGTTGGGATTGAGGGGGAACCAGCTCAGCAGCACGCGGCCGAAGATCGCGAATATGTAGAGCGACAGCAGCAGGCAGACGATCCCCACGACGGGCTCAAGGGTGGGTTCAGGTGGGCCTGCGACGGGCGGCGCCTCGCGACACCTCCACATCGGCCGGGGTGAGCAGGTACACCTGATCGGCGACGCGGTCCATCTTGCCGCCCATCGCGTAGCAGAGGCCGCTGGAGAAGTCCACCAGACGGCGTCTCAGCTCGCGGTCGACAGCCTGAAGATTCACGATCACCGACTGGCCCGACTTGAAGCGGTCGCCGATCTCCTGGGCGTCGTTGAACGCGTCGGGAGACACCGCGTGCGGCTTCATCGGCTTCGACGGCAACGAACTCACCGCCTGCACCGAACTCTCCGAGTCGAGGTCGTCCATGCGGACTCCATCCCGG
>JAJDZO010000190.1 GCA_022824605.1 Acidimicrobiia bacterium | reverse complement strand
ATCTGGCCCGCGAGGCCGACCCGGCCGGGATCGGGCTGTTCGCCGGCGTCGCTCACCGTCACCCGCTGGGGCCGCACAGCCAGCACCAGCTTGCGTTCGGGTGCGGTGGCGCCGTTCTCGGCGCCGGCCAACGGCACGACTTCACCTGTCGCCGTCCTCACCGCAGGCAGCCCGCCGCTTTCGCCGGCTCCGGTGACCTCCAGCAGGTTGGTCTCGCCGATGAAGTCGGCCACGAACCGCGACGCGGGCCGCTCGTAGATCTCCGACGGCGTGCCCAACTGGTGGATGCGGCCCTGGTCCATCACCGCGATCCGGTCGCTCATCGTGATCGCCTCGGTCTGGTCGTGCGTGACGAAGATGAACGTCAGGCCCAGTTCGTCGTGCAGGCGGCTGAGTTCGTGGCGCATCGCCTGGCGCAGCTTCAGATCCAACGCGCTGAGGGGCTCGTCGAGCAGCAGGACCTCGGGTTCGTTGACGATGGCGCGGGCCAGGGCGACGCGCTGCTTCTGCCCGCCCGAGAGCTGAGCCGGACGGCGCGACGCGAACTGGGCCAGGC
This sequence comes from Acidimicrobiia bacterium, assembly GCA_022824605.1. Lineage (GTDB taxonomy): Bacteria > Actinomycetota > Acidimicrobiia > Acidimicrobiales > Aldehydirespiratoraceae > Aldehydirespirator. The sequence goes on along the minus strand of JAJDZO010000190.1, from coordinate 9,625 downwards.
GCACCAGATCGAGCACTTCGGACACCTTGGCGGCGGCAGCACCCTTGTCGACACCCTTGACCTTCAAGCCGAAGGCGACGTTCTCGGCCACGGTCATGTGCTCGAAAAGTGCGTAGCTCTGAAAGACGGTGTTCACCCGGCGCTTGTGGGGCGGCACGCCCGCGGTGTCGGCTCCGCTGATTAGGATCCGGCCGCGGGTGGGCTCCTCGAAGCCCGACACCATTCTCAGTGTGGTGGTCTTGCCGCAGCCGGACGGCCCGAGCAGCGAGATGAACTCTCTGGGCTGCACCTCCAAGTCGATCGAGTCGACCGCGACCGTCTTGCCGAACCGCTTGGTGACGCCGTGAAGGGTCACCGATCCCCGCTGTGGACCCTCGCTGGTTGCGACCGCGCCACGGTCACGGGAAGCGGATGCGCTCATGACGTCACGCTTCGGTGTGCTCTGCGCCGCAAGGGCCGGTGGCGGAGGCGCTCACTGCGTCACCGCGGAGGACCCGGGCACCGCCAACGACGAGCGTGCGTGGTGCAGGAATGCGTCTATCGCTCGGGGGTGCGACCCGTCGACTCGCTCGATGAGGCCCAGAGCCAGCGGCGGGACCGACGTTCGCAGCCTCACATAAGCCAATCGGCTGCCGTCCTGGGCGACGTCGGTGGCCGGCAACAGGTTGACGAGGGAATAGCCGAAATCGTTGCCCACCAGCGACCGGACCAGTGACAGGTCGGCGTGTCGGCGTGCGGGGCGGAAGGGCACGCCGGCGGCCAGGAACAGCGAGGTGAAGTACTCCCGGCTCAAGGGAAGATCGAGCAGGATGAAGTGGTCGCTGGTCATGTTCTCCAGGCCGGCCTCCTCCTGGCCGGCCAGCGGGTGCGAAGCGCTGAGAAGCAGGTGGGGGACCGCGTCGAGGATCTTGGAGAAGCGAACATCGCGGTCGAGTTCGATGTCGTAGGTGACCGCGGCGTGGATCGCGCCGGTGCGCAGCCAGCTCAGCAGCTCGTCCTGGCTGCCGGTGCGTATCTCAACGTCCACCTGAGGGTTCTTGGAGACGAAGCTGCGCACCGCGGCCGGCATCACGATGGGCGCCGCGCTCACCAGGGAGCCGAGCAGCACTCGGCCGGCCCGCAACGACACCGCGTCGCTCATCACGGCGGCTAGATCCGAGGCGCGTTCTAGCAGCGACCGCGCCTCCGACAGCAGCAACGCCCCCTCCGGGGTGAGGCTCACACCCTGGCCGCGGCGGCGCACCAGCAAGCTGGCCCCCAGCGTGTTCTCAAGATTCCTCAGCGAGGCGGAGACCGCGGGTTGGGTGATCCCGACCGCTTCGGCGCCAAGTGTCAGCGAAGCATGCTCCGCGACCGCCACGAAGTTCGCAAGCTCGCGCAGCGTGACCTGCCGCTGCATTGCCCCCTCCTCGGCCCCGCACCCAAGATTAGTTGATGTGATCGTTAGAAGATAGCAATCCTAATTATGAGCGTCAACCGATTCGCAACGCAGAGCGCCCCCTGCTCAACCGCCGAGTCCGACACAGCAACAATCAACGGTCCTGCTCCGCGCGCAGCCCCGCTGCGCCCTATCCACCCACCGGTCACGCTGTGGTGCCAGCAGTGACTGTGCTCGTGGACTGGCTGCAGGATGGGTCGGCTGAGGATGTCGTGGCTGCCGACCCGTCCTGCGGGTCTGTTACGGCGTTGGAGCCGGGGTGACGATCTGGATCAGATTGCCGCAGGTGTCGTCGAATACGGCTGCCACGACAGTGCCGAGGTCGGTGGGCGGCTGGGTGAACTCGACGCCGGCGGCGCAGAGCCGAGCGTGCTCCGCGTGGACGTCGTCGACGGTGAACTGTGCCGATGGGAGCCCGTCGGCGGTGAGGGCCTCCTGGAACGTCTTGGACGCCGGGTGTGCGGCGGGTTCGAGCAGCAGCTCCGGTCCGTCAGGCTGCTCCGGGGACACGACGGTGAGCCACGAGTAGTCCCCGACGGGCACGTCCTGGTGCTTCTGGAATCCGAGAACGTCGGTGTAGAAGGCGAGCGCTTTGGCCTGGTCGTCGACAATGACATTGGTAAGTGTGATCCGCATGCGCATCACACTAGCACCACAGCCAATCTCGGTCTGCGTGCCGTCGTCTCGCAGGAGGTTCTGACCGGGGACGATCCGGGCGAATGTGTCCTTGATGCGGTCCTCCACCTCGCAGTTGAAGACCTCTGCGCAGCACGCGCGGGCGTCAACCGAGCAGGGAGGCGATCAGGTCGCGGTGATGGAGGGTGCCGGGCAGGCCGATCACCACGAGCTTGCCGCGGTGTTCTGAGTTGAAGCTGTCGGCGGCTCGTTCGACGCTCCAGCGCCGTCCGACTCGCTGCACGATGTGAAGCCCGTCGGCGGTGCCGTGGAACCGGAGGATTCCCTTGACCCGCAGGACGGATTCGGGCCAACCCTGCAGCGCAGCCTCGACCCGGTCCCTCTCGACGGCGTCGTGGACTTCGATGACAACTGAGTCGAAGTTCGATTCGGCCGTGCCGGTGCTGCCGTTGAGGGACCGCTTCGGGGAGGTCGCATTGATGTCTTGATCGGCCTCCAATAGCAGCTCGGACTGCAGCTGACCAGCACGGTGGGTGAGGATCGGTGCGCCGGGTGCCGTCTCGGCGAGCCAGCCCACCACGGCTACGAGTCCGGCCCCGGTGACGAGGTCGCACTTGGTCGCCATCACGATGTCGGCGCGGCGCAGCTGACTGACGACGAGCTCGCCCACGAACTGGTCGCGCGACTTGGCCTGGACCGTCTCGGCGTCGGCGAGCACGACTATCGCGTCGAGGCGGCAGCCAGGCCAGCCCTGACCGTAGGCGGCCACGTTGGCGGGGTCGGCGACGCCGCTGGCCTCGATCACGATCTGGTCGGGGGCCGGCTCCAGGGCGAGCACCCGGTCGAGGGCGTCGCCGAGCTCGTCTGCGATCGAGCAGCAGACGCATCCGTTCTGGAGGCTGATCGTCTGGCCGTCGTGGTCGGCGATGAGGGCCGCGTCGATGTTGACCGCGCCGAAGTCGTTGACCAGCACCGCCAGGCGCAGGCCGTGGTCGTGGGCCAGCAGCTCGTTGATCAGGGTGGTCTTGCCCGCACCGAGGTAGCCGGCGATCACAGTCACCGGCACGAGGTCCTTCGGTGTGTCGGTGCCCATCGCTAGTCGCTCGAGATCGGGAACTTGTGGCCTTCGAAGACGGTTCCCCAGATGGGGATGTCCCGCAGCGCTGCGGCGCCGACCTCGTAGGGGTCGGCTTCGAGGACGGTGAAGTCGGCCCGCTTGCCCCAGCGCAGCGACCCGATCTCCTCCTCCAGCCCAAGGACGTAGGCGGCGTTGGTGGTAATGGCCTTGATGGCCGCGTCCAGCGACGCCCGCTCGGTGGCGCCCATCACCGCGCCGGACTCGGTGAGGCGGTTGGCGGCCACCCAGGCGTTGTTGAGGGGCTTGGCCGGCGCCATCGGGAAGTCCGAATGCACCGCGAAGCGCACTCCGGCCCGCTCGAGCGACCCGAGCCTCGAGGTCTGCGACGCCCGCTCGTAGCCGACGGCGCGGGCCGCGAACGCTTCGGCGAGCTCGTAGACGTAGTAGGCGTTGACCGAGGCAACAGCCCCCACCGCGGCCATACGGTCGACCTGCTGCGAGCTGGAGATGCCGAAGTGCTCGAAGGTGAACCGGTGGTCGAAGCGGGGCCGCTCCCACTGGAGCTTCTCGAGGGTGGACAGGGCCAGCTCGACTCCGAGGTCGCCGCTGCAGTGCACGTGGATCCTGCGCCGCGCGTTCCACAGCGCCCGGGCGACAGCTTCGAAACGCTCCGGCGGAGTCATCCACTCGCCGTGGCGGCCGTCGAGATGGCCGGGCGGCTTCAGCATCAGCAGCTCGGCGAAGAACCCGCCGTCGGCGAACATCTTGACGTGGTCGCTGAACCGCAGGCGATGGGTGCTGCGTGACGGGTAGGCCAACACCCGCTCGACGAACTCGTCGTCGGACCGCTCGTCGCCCTCCGGGCCCATGACGAAGGGCATGAGCTGGACCCGGAACGGCGTGTCGAGCTGTTCCATCACCGTCTGGAGGTGCTCCCACTCCTGCTCGAACCCGTAGAAGCCCAAAGCGGCGTCGCCGATGGTCGTGTGGCCGCCGTGGTGGATGACCCGGCGCATCCGGTCGAGCCCGGCCAGGAACCGCTCGGTCTCCAGGAGGTAGCCCCGCAGGTGGCGCAGTGCGACGCTCAGGCCGGTCTCGAAGAACTTGCCCGCGTCAAGATCGACCTGCGGGTGGCGGACGGCGGCCGCAGTGTCGGTGTCCATCCACCGCAGGCAGGCGTCGTTCACCGTGATGGAGTGGTAGCCGCGGTGCCACGCCACGATCGGCCGGGTGGTCGATATCTGGTTGAGGTCGCTGCGGTCGATGGGGCCGTGCCAGATGGGGTGGTGGCCGAAGGCGAACAGCGGCTCACCGGGAGCCAGGGTGGTGTCGAGGCTCACCATGCGAGCGAGGAACTGCTCGCCGTCTCGCACCGGTCCGATGTCCTCCCACGGGAGGTCCCATCCGACGGCGGTGGTGAAGTGCATCGGCAGCAGGATCGCGGCCATGGAGGGATGCAGGTGGGGGTCGACGAACCCCGGCATGATGCAGTGCTCCTTGAACGTGTCATCGATCTCGTGGCGCTGCGACTCCAGCCACGGCCGCATCGTGTCGAGCGTGCCGACCTCTACGATCCGGCCGTCGCGGACCGCAATCGCCTCCGCCACCGGCAGCGACGGCTCCATGGTTCGCACCGTTCGGGCCACGAACACCGTCATGTCAGCCATCGAGGCTCCCGCAACCGATCACCGACGGCGATCCCGTTAGCCGTCGTCGCGGAGGCGTCGGCGGAGCGCGGACGCCGCGTCGGCGCCGCTCTCGATGGCGCCGTCCATGAACCCGGCCCAACCCCGGGCCAGGTCCGAGCCGGCGAAGTAGAGCCGGCCGTGAGGGACCGCGAAGTCGGAGTAGTAGCGCGATATCTGCCCGGGGCGGTAGGTCGTCCACGTTCCCTTGGCGTACGGGTCGGCGCTCCAGTTGTGGCCGTCGCAGATCCGCACGGTGGCATCGGGAGCGAACTGGCGGAGGGCCTGCTGCACCTGGGCGGGATCGGTGGCGTCGATGGCCGAGTCGTCCTCGCCGATGCCCACCAGGAGCCGCCCGCCGTCGTAGTTGGCCTGCTCGGAGGTCCAGCACAGCGGTCCGCCCCAGCCCGAGGCCATCAGGAACTCGGGGACGTTGTCGACCAGGGCGTGGAGCTTGAGGGCGTGGCCGGCCAGCCCCTCGCGAGCGAACCGGGCCTTGAGCGAGTCGGCCCCGATGGGCAACTCGATGTCCTGCCAGGTGTTGACCGGGGCTGCTAGCAACGCGAAGCGGGCGGTGTGGGCATCGCCCCCGGTTGTCTCCACCTCGATGTGGTTGCCGGCGTCGTTGATCGAGGCGACCGGCGCGGAGAGTTCGATGTCGGCGCCGCTGTCGTCGGCGAGGGCATCGACGAGGCTGGCCGTTCCCTTGGCGAACTTGGTGGCGGGGGCGTCGTCGAGCGTCCAGACGGCGTTGTCGTAGCCCGCGACCCAGGTGAGGACCTGCAGCGCCGAGTTGTCCGAGGGATGGCAGCCGAACGCGAAGGCCGACCACATCGTGAGGTACTCGGCGACGAACCGCTGGTCGGTGTACGGCGCGATGAACTCCGCGAAGGAGATGTCCAGGTCGCGCAGATCGGGGTTGTCGAGGTCGGCGCCGAACGTGACCCGGCGGGACTGCTCGACGATGTGGTCGAGGGCCTTGTCGAGGTCGGGGCGGAACTCCCGGGGCACCGGCTGGTCGGGGCGGGGAAGGCTTTGGCCGCAGAGCGATACCCGGAACTCCTGGCCTGCAGGGCTGAGGACGGTGGGCAGGGAGTAGCGCTGGATCTCGCGGGCGATGTTGAGCTGGGTGGGTTCGTCGAACCATGTGCCGCCCATCTCGGTGAGGCGGCCGGTGTCGCCGAACTGCTTGTACCAGGTACGCCCGCCGAGCCGGTCCCGTGCCTCGAGCACGAGCACCGAGTGGCCGGACTGGGCCAGGTCGCGGGCGGCGGTCAACCCGGCGATCCCCCCGCCAACGACGAGCACGTCATGCATGGATCTCGCCCCCCGGCGTTCAGTCGTGACCCGTGACTCAACCTACCGCGTGGCCTGTGCCCGAGTTCCAACCGACGATTGCACAGGTGGGTCAGCCTCAGCGGTAGGCGTCTGTACCGCGCCCAGACGCGTTCTGGGGGGCGTCGACCTTAGAGGCCGAGCGAATAGGCGGACCAATCCGGCGCATACGGGCGAGGCCGTGGCCCGAGCGGCCCGTGAGCGCAGCGAACAAGAGCGGGAGTCACCCCGTCACGATGCGACGGGTCTGCACCTATCCGCGCTGCCTCTTATGCGGCTTGTCGATCCGTCCGCCTAACCTGTGGATCGAGGCCGACACTCAAGACGAATCCGATGCCAGGAGGCCCGATAGTGCTTATCAGACGAATGATCCTCACTTGTGCCGTGGCGCCGCTGGCCCTGGCGGGGCTGGCGGCGTGCGCAGAGGACGACGTGGCCGGCGTCGGAGAGACTGCGGTGGCGACTATGCGGGGCGTCGACGGCGCAGCGATGGGCACCGTCACCATGGAGCAGGGGCCGCACGGAGTGCTGATCTCAGCCGATGTCAGCGGCTTGACCGCAGGCGGCCACGGGTTCCACATCCACACTGTTGGTTCCTGCTCGCCGGACTTCTCCGCAGCCGGTGGACACTTCGCGCCCGAGGGTCGTGGCCACGGCTTCCTGTACGCCGACGGAGCCCATGCCGGCGACATTCCGAACATCTATGCCGCCAGTGACGGCACCGCCCGGGCCGACTTCTTCACCGATTGGGTGACTCTGGCCGCCCATGGCACGACATCGGTATTCGACGCCGACGGCTCGACGATCATCATTCACGCCAAGCCGGACACCTACGGCTCCGAGGCCGGCGCCGGCGACCGGGTGGCCTGCGGAGTGATCACCCGCAGCTGACGAACGACGTCGACGGGCTGCTCGGCGTTTCGTCGCCAAGGCCCCGGCGCAGGCGGGACATGAACGCTCAGGAGTCGAAGGCGGGCGAGACCCTGCAGCGCCACAAGATGGCGCGCGGATAGATACAGGTTTATCGCGTCGGGGCGAGGTGCTTCCCGCTCTTGTTTGCTGCGCTCACGGGCCGCTCGGGCCACGGCCTCACCCGTATGGAGCGCGCTCGCTCGCCTATTCGCTCGGCCTCTACGCAGAAGCAGCACTGACCGCGGCATGCCTCCGTCCGACGGGTCGGCGTCTTGCTGGCGTGGGCCGCCGGGATTCCGTGGGTCTATTGTCGGCGGACGGGTCGGCAGCGTCATCCGGTTGAGCAGGGGGAGGACGAATGGCTGTGCAGAAGTACGTGATGTTGCTTGATGCTGATCACGCCGTTACAGCGAGCGAGCGCGACGAGGCCGTTGGGCGGCTGATCGAGGGTGCCGACGAGGCCCCGGGGCTCGTCGGCCTGACGGTCAGCAGTCTGGACGAGTCGCTGACGGGTCCTGCTGAGACCATTGCCGTGGTGCAGGCTTGGATCGATGACTCTGCTGATGCGGAGGCGGCCCTTGGTCAGTTGACCGGCTCGGTGGAGGCGAGGGTGTCGAGTTGGCTTGTTGATGAGATCGTGTTTCTGGCGCCGGTTGATCGTCGGCCATCCGGGGCGCATTCTCGGCTCAACCTGTTCGGGACAGCTGCCAAGCGGGAGGACTTCACCACCGAGGGGTTCTTCGACTACTGGAAGACGGTGCACGCCCCCATCTCCTCGTCGATCCCGGGCAGCTCCGGCTATGTCGTGTCGCGGGTCCGCGAGACGGTGAGCATGCCGGTGGAGCGCACCGTCGATGCGTTCATCGAGCTGTGGTACCCGAGCCGCGACCACCAAGCCCGCGCCAACGAGCACCCGCTCGCCGCCAAGGCCTGGGAGGACGTCCCCAACTACGCCCGCACCGACGGCCAGTTCTGGCTGACGTATGAGCACGTGGTCATCGAACCGCCGGGCACCGGGCCGGGCATGTTCGACTCCGGCGGCGGCTGATGCGGGTACGGCCCCACCTGCTGGAGACGCCCCACTCGGGCATCCGGCGCATGGCCGACCTCGCGGCCACCCTCGACGACCCGGTCCGGCTCGAGGGCGGGGATCCCAACTTCACCACGCCCCAGCACATCATCGACGGCGCGGCCGCACGATCAACCGCGGGATCCACCGGGTACGCCCCCGGCGAAGGCCTCCCGGAGCTGCGAGAGGCCATCGTCGGCAAGCTCGCACGCATCAACGGCGTCACCGCCGGCCCCGACGAGGTCTGCGTCACCACCGGCGCCTGCGGGGCGCTGTTCACCAGCCTCGCCCTCGCCGTCGAACCGGGCAGCGACGTGCTGCTGCCCGATCCCGGATGGTCCAACTACGCCGCCCAGGTCCACGTCCTCGGCGCCCGGGCCGTCCCCTACGCCGTCGACGCCTCCACCGGCTGGCGGCTCGACCCCGCCGTCGTCGAGGCCGCCATCACGCCGGCGACCAGCGTGGTCGTGCTGAACTCGCCCGGCAACCCCACCGGCGTGGTGTTCGACCCCGACGACCTCACCGCCGTGGCCGAGCTGGCCGCCGGCCGCGGTGTCGCCGTCATCAGCGACGAGGCCTACGACGAGGTGGTGTTCGACAGCAAGCCGTTCTCGGTGGCGTCACGGGTGCAGTCCGACCAACTGCTCACCGTCTACTCGTTCTCCAAGACCTACGCCATGACCGGCTGGCGCGTCGGCTACGCGGTCGGCCCGGCCGACTTCGTGAACGAGCTGTCGCTGCTGCAAGAACCGGTCGTGGCCAGCGCAGCCACCATCTCCATGCATGGCGCCACCGTGGCGCTGCAAGGCCCGCAGGACTGTGTGGGCGAGATGGTCTCCGCCTATGCCGAACGCTGCCAGAAGGCCACCGCGCTGCTCGACTCCGAAGGCATCCGCTACGTCGAGCCGGGCGGCTCGTTCTTCCTCATGATCGACATCCGCGACAGCGGCCTCGACTCGTGGGCGTTCGCCACCCATCTGGTGGAGCAGCACCGGGTGGTGGTCGTGCCCGGGCTGGCGTTCGGCCGGGGCGGGGAGGGGTTCGTGCGGGTGAGCTTCGCGGCCGCCCCCGAGACCATCCTTGAGGGCCTGGCCCGCCTCGCCGAGACCCTCCACGACCTCAAGAGCCGCAACCCGGCCGCAAAGTAGGCCGGCGTGGAAGGGAGTTCAAGCGTGAGACGACTCGAAGGCGTGTCCGCGCTGATCAGCGGGGGAGCCAGCGGCGTCGGGCGGGCCACCGCGCACCGTTTCGCGCAGGAGGGAGCCGCCCGGATCACGCTGTTCGACCTGGACGCCTCACGCATCGCCGATGTCGCAGCCGAGGTGGCCGGTATCGGCGCCGAGCCCCGGACCGTGGTCGGCGACGTGGCCAACCCGCCCGACTGCCAGCGGGCCGTGGACGAGGCGGTGCGTGGCGACGGCCGCCTCGACGTGCTGGTCAGCAACGCCGGCGCCGACTCGATCCACGACTTC
>JAJDZO010000354.1 GCA_022824605.1 Acidimicrobiia bacterium | reverse complement strand
GTAGTAAAGCCCCCCTTCCACCGCTAACGGATCCGCACCACACAAGGCCGCTAAAGCCGCCGACGCCACCTAGTAGGTCGGTGGGTGACGGCGAGTCAAACGACCAACGGGCAGGGCGAAGCCCGTGCAATAGCGGATCCTCACCTGCCAAGGCGGTTGAAGCCGCTGGCGTAGCCTGGTAGGTCGGTGGGTGGCGGCGAGTCAAACGACCGACGAGTAGGGCGGAGCCCGTGTCGGTCGTTTCGGCTCGACGACAGGACCCGCCGACCGGAACCCGCGATACCCCTGACCGGGGTGGCGGCGAGTCAGCTGATCGGCGAGTAGGGCGAAGCCCGTGTCGGTCGTTTCGGCTCGACGACGGGACCCGCCGACCGGTCTGGGAATACTGCCCCTCAGGGGCGTTCTGGCAGGGGTGGGAGCACGTCGATGGCCTTTTGGCGTAGCCAGTGGTCGGCTAGCACTAGCAGGGCCATCGACTCGACCATGGGTACGGCCCGGGGCAGCACGCACGGGTCGTGGCGACCCTTGGCGGCCAGGGTGGTTGCCTCTCCTTGGCGGGTGACCGTCTGCTGTTCGGAGGCGATGGTGGCCGTGGGCTTGAACGCCACCCGCACCACGATGTCCTCGCCGTTGGAGATGCCGCCTTGCACTCCTCCGGACCGATTGGAGGCAGTACGGATGCCGTCGGCCGCGTCGGCTGTGAAGGGGTCGTTGTGGGACAGGCCGGTCAGGCGGGTGCCGCTGAAACCGCTGCCGATCTCGAAGCCTTTGGCTGCGGGCAGTGACAGCATCGCTCCGGCGAAGGCTGCTTCGAGCTTGTCGAACACCGGCTCGCCAAGCCCGGCGGGAACGCCCCGACAGACGCACTCGACCACACCGCCGAGCGAATCGCCGTCTCGACGGGCGGCCTCTATGGCGTCGACCATGTGGGCTGCGGCCGCGGGGTCGGGGCAGCGGGTCGGTCCGGCCTCCACATCGTCGATGGTGACCGCAGCTGGGTCGGTGTCTGCTTCGATGTCGCGCACCGATTGCACCCAGCCGAGCACCTCAATGCCGGCCGCGACGTGCAGCAGCTTGCGGGCGATTGCGGCGGCCGCCACCCGGCCCACGGTCTCACGGGCCGACGCTCGGCCTCCGCCGGTCCAGTCGCGGAAGCCGTACTTGGCGTCGTAGGTGAAGTCGGCGTGCGAGGGCCGGTAGACGCCCCGCAGGTGCTCGTAGGCCTCGGGGCGAGCGTCCGCGTTGCGCACCAGGATCGCGATGGGAGTGCCCGTGGTGTAGCCGCCGAAGACCCCCGAGAGGATCTCCGCGGTGTCGGACTCGGCCCGCTGGGTGACCAGCCGGCTCTGACCCGGACGGCGCCGGTCCAAGTCGGCCTGAATGTCGGCAAGTTCGAGTGCCAGCCTGGGCGGGCAGCCGTCGACCACCACCCCGACGCCGCCGCCATGCGACTCGCCGAAAGTGGTGACCCGGAAGAGGGTGCCGAACGTGCTGGCCATGGTGTCCAGCATACGGACCGCTCTCGTTGCCCCGATTGTGAGTGCCCGGTCGGTGGGTCCTGTCGTCGAGCCGAAACGACCGACACGGGCTTCGCCCTATTCGTCGGTCGTTTGACTCGCCGCCACCCACCGACCTTCCGGGCTGCGTCGGCGGCTTGGGCGGCCTTGTCTGGTGAGGGTCCGCTATTGCACGGGCTTCGTCCTGCTCGTCGGTCGTTTGACTCGCCGCCACCCGCTGCCTGGCGCTTGCGTGTTTTTGCCTGCCACGGCCTCGGCCAGGCTGTCGGCACCCTTGAGTGGGTTCTTACAGCTCTAGTAGGGCTTGTTCTATTACTTCTGGTAGGGCGGGGTGGATGTAGTACTGGTGGCTGGCCATCTGGTCGACGGTCAGGTCGAAGTGCATGCCCTGGATCAACTGCTGGATCAGCGTGGAGGCTTGGGGGCCGATGATGTGCGCGCCCAGCAGGTGGCGGGTCTCGGTGTGGGCGATCAGCTTGGCGGCGCTGGTGGTGTCCTCCATGGCCCAGCCGTAGGCGGCCGCGCCGTAAGGCTGCACGTGGCTGCGGTAGGGGATTGATTGCTGGCGGCATTCCCGCTCGGTGAGGCCGACGCTGGCCACCTGAGGATGACCGAACACGGCATGGGGGATGAACCGGTGATCGACCCGGGCCGCAGCCTCGGGATCCGACAGGTTGTGGCGCACCACCCGGGCCTCGTGATTGGCCACATGCTTGAGCTGCACCGGGTTGGTCACGTCGCCCAGCGCCCACACGCCTTCGGCGCTGGTGCGCAGCTGGTCGTCGGTGATGATGTAGCCGCGGGCATCGGTGTCGACCCCGCCGGCGGCAAGACCGAGCCGGTCGCCGTTGGGGATCCGGCCGGTAGCCACCAGCAATTCGTCGGCCCGCAACTCGTGCCTTCCGGCGGCATCCTCGACGGCCAACACGACCTCGTCGCCGTCTCGGCTCGCCTCGAGAACCCGCGTGTCGAACAGTACATCGAACCGCCTGCTGTAGGCCTCGGTGAAGCGGCGCCGGATCTCGTCGTCCTCGCGTCGCAGGAAGGTGTCGCCCCGCAACACGAACGTCACCTGCGAGCCGAAGGCCCCGAACACCGATCCCAGCTCCGCAGCGATGTAGCCCCCGCCGAGCACCAGCAGCCGCTCCGGCAAGGCGTCGAGGCGCATGACCGTGTCGGAGGTGTGGTACCCGCAGGCGGCCAAGCCAACAACGTCGGGGATGGTGGGCCGGGCGCCGGCCGCGATCACGATCCGCTCGGCGGTGATCGTCTCGCCTCCCACCGCAACTTGGCGCGGTCCTGTGAAGCGGGCCGTGTCGGTGTAGACGGTCAAATTGGGCAGTCCCATACGGTAGGCGAGCCCGCCCTCAGCGATCGGGTCGATCCGGCCGAACACCCGGTCGCGGATCGAGGGCCAATCAACCCCGTCGAAACGGGTATGCACGCCGAGACGCTCAGAATCAGCGGCCAGCTCGGCCATCTCGGCCGCGTACACGAACATCTTGGAGGGAATGCACCCCACGTTGAGACACGTTCCGCCGAACAGGCCGTGCTCGGCGACTGCAATGTCCCAGTCGTCGTGCTCAGGCCCGATAACGGAGTTGCCCGAGACCGCGCCGATGATCAGCAGATCGAAGTGCCGCATCGAGCCCGGCACCCTACCGCCCCCGCGGTCAGGTGCTGGTGCAGCCCCCGCGGTCAGGTGCTGTTGCGGCGCCCGCGGTTAGGCACCGGTGGGATCGCTGCTCAGGTGCTTGTGCGGCGCCCGCGGTCAGGTGCTGGTGGGATCGCTGCTCAGGTGCCGGTGAAGTTCGGGGTTCGCTTCTCGGCGAAGGCTTTCGGGCCTTCCTTGGCGTCGTTGGAGGCGAACACGGCCTGGCCGTAGTCCCATTCGTGGCGCAACGCCTCTTCGATTCCCATGCCGTCGCACTCGTGCAGGGTCCGGGTGATGGCCGCCGTGGCCAGCGGCCCGTGGGCCGCCACCGCGGCGGCGATCTCCAGAGCCTTCTCCAGCGCCTCACCGTCGGGCACCACATGGCCGATCAGGCCGATGTCGCGGGCTTCGGCTGCGCCGATGTGCTTGCCGGTGAGCAGGATCTCGGCCGCGTGGGTGTAGGGAATCTGGCGGGGCAGGCGCACCGCCGATCCGCCCATCGGGTACAGCGACCACCGGGCCTCGCTCACCCCGAAGCGGGCCGACTCGCCGGCCACCCTGATCTCCATGGCCTGCAGTATCTCGGTGCCGCCCGCGATGGCCACGCCCTCCACTGCGGCCACAATCGGCTTGGTGGGGCGGTAGTGGCGGAACAGGGCTTTGTACACGATGTCGGGATCGTCAGCCATGCGGGCCCTGATGTCGAGCGGGTCCTCGGCGTCGGCGTCACCGGCCATGGCACGAAGGTCGGCGCCCGAGCAGAAGTTGCCTCCGGCGCCGGTCACCACGATGCAGCGCACATCGGGATCGTTCGAGGCCTCCTCGTAGGCGTCGTACATGCGAATCAGCATCTGACCGGTGATGGCGTTCATGCGCGCCGGCCGGTTCATGGTGACGATCATCACATGGCCGTCGCGTTCGACTAGGGCGTCGGGCATCGTCGGCTCCCTGAGAAGTGCCTGCGGAGGCGGCGCCTCAGCTCTCGAAGACTGCGTATCCCGCTCTTGTTCGCTGTGCTCACGGGCCGCTCGGGCCCAGGCTGTGTATCCCCGCTCTTGTTCGCTGTGCTCACGGGCCGCTTGGGCCCTGGCTGTGTATCCCCGCTCTTGTTCGCTGTGCTCACGGGCCGCTTGGGCCCTGGCTGTGTATCCCCGCTCTTGTTCGCAGTGCTCACGGGCCGCTTTGGCCCAGGGCTAGAT
>JAJDZO010000022.1 GCA_022824605.1 Acidimicrobiia bacterium | reverse complement strand
CCGGGCCCCCGGTAGGCGTCGAACAACTCGATGCGGGCAAGCAGCGACCCTGCCGAGGCCCGCAGCGCCCGCTCCACCTGCACCGCCGCTACGGCCTCGGGCACCACGAAGGCCAAGTCGACTTCGCTGGGCGGGTACTTGCTCACCGGACGGTAGCGGCGCCGGGTTCTAGGCCCGTTGAGCACCGCCTGCAGATCGAGCTGCAACCACGCCACCCGACCAGCCACCCCGCAAGCCTCGAGCACGGCGGGATCGGCCTCTCCCACCACGCCGCGAACCCGTCCGGCGACGACGACCTCCGCGGATCGGGTGGGATGCAGGCCCGCCGGCTCGGCCGCACGCAACTCCAGCGCCGGCAAGGCCAGAGCGGCCGTGAGAAGGTCGAGAACCGCCACCGCGGCGGGCGCCTCCTCGCCCGAAAGAGCCACGGCCAGGAACTCCCGCTCATCGGGCAGAAGCTGGTCCGCAGGTACGGGCAGGTAGACGTGGCCGATCTCGAAGAGCCGAACATCGCCGTTGAAGTGCCGCTGGTTGTAGGCCACCGCGGCCAGCTGGCCCGGCAGCAGCGACGTTCTCAGCACCGACTCGCTGTCGTCGACGGGGTTGGAGAGGGTTATCCCGTCCTCGGGAAGACCGACCGCGGCCAGTGCTCCCGGTGCCACGAAGGGCATCGGCTGGGTCTCGTTGCAGCCCGCGCCCACCAGCACGTCACGCACCAGGCGACGGTCACTCTGATAGTCCGACAGACCCCCGGCCTCGTTGCCGGTGGGAACGGTGCGCTCGATGTTCTCGTATCCGTGAAGGCGGGCGACCTCCTCGGCGATGTCGGTCTCGGTCTCGGTGTCCCAACGCCAGGTCGGGACGGTCACTTCCAGCACTGCTGCCGCCTCCAGCGACGCGGCATCGGCCGGGCCCGGCGGCGCCTGAGTCGCCTCGAAGCCGATCGAGCGCAGGCTGTCGGCCATCTCGGGAGCACTCAACGTGGTGCCCAGCAGCCGGTTGACTCGCTGCGGTCGCATTCGCAGCGGGCGGCGGTCGGGCAGGTTCCCTCGCTCGTCGATCATGCCCGGGGCAACCTCGGCGCCCAACTCGGCAGCCAGCTGGACGAAACGGTTCATGCAGCGCTCGACCTGGTACCCCCAGTCGGCGCCTCGACGGAAGCGGGTGGCGGCCTCGCTGGAGAGATTCAGCCGCTTGGCTGTGCGAGAGATCGACGGCGGATCCCACCAAGCCATCTCCACCAGCACATCGCGGGTTGCCGCTCCGATCTCGGTGGACGCCCCGCCCATCACGCCGGCAATGCCGATGGCCGTGTCGTCTCCATCAGCGATCACGCCGTCGCCGTCGGCCAAGCTGCGATGCACATCGTCGAGGGTGGTGATCGTCTCGCCGTCGCTAGCCCGGCGTACCCGGATGCGAGCGCCGGTCACCCGATCCAGGTCGAAGGTGTGGCTGGGCTGGCCCAGCTCGAGCATCACGTAGTTGGAGATGTCGACGATGCTGTTGATGGGGCGCATGCCCAGCGCTCTGAGCCGGTCGGAGATCCACTTCGGCGAGGGGCCTGCGGGCACGTTGCGCAGCACCCGGCCGACGAAGCGGCCACACAATGTCGGGTCCACGATCTCCACCGCAACCGACTCGCCGATGTGAGCGCCTGTGGTGGGAGTCGCCCAGTCGGGCGGCTCGAAGGCCACGCCGAGGCCGGCGGCCAGGTCGCGGGCCACGCCCATCACCGACAGGGCGTCGGGCCGGTTGGCGCCGACCTCGAGATCCCACAGCACATCGGGCATCAAGCCGATCGCCTTGCCCAACGGCACCCCCGGCCCGGCGCCGTCGGCGATCCGGTCATTGAGGATCATGATGCCGTCGGCGTCGTCTCCCATTTCGAGTTCGATCTCCGAACAGCACATGCCCTCGGATGCCTGGCCCCGCATCTTGCGGCGAGCGATCTCCAGGCCGTTCGGCATCACCGTTCCCACCCGGGCCAACGGCACCAGATCGCCGACTGCCATGTTGAACGCTCCGCAGCACACCTGCAGGGTCGAACCGGAGCCGTCGTCCACCTCCACCAGCTGGATGCGGTCGGCGTCGGGGTGGCGTCGCAGCTCCAGGACGCGGCCGACCACCACCCCGTCGGGCAGCGAACCGGTGACGGTCATCTCCTCGACGGTCAGCCCCAGGGCACTGAGCACGTCGCTGAGCGCGGCGGGCTCGCCCGCGATGTCGGGAGCGAACTCCTTGAGCCACGACAGCAACACCCTCATGGCAGCGGGACTCTCATGACGGGCTCCGAGCCGGACCGGGCGCGCTCATCAGAACTGGCTCAGGAAGCGAACGTCGTTGTTGACGAACTCGCGGATGTCGTCGATCTCGTGGCGCATCACCGCTAGGCGGTCGATGCCGAAGCCGAAGGCGAAGCCCTGCCACTGTTCGGGATCGATCCCGCAGTTGCGCAGCACGTTGGGGTGGACCATGCCGCAACCGCCGAGCTCCAGCCACGACCCGTCGGGCCGGGAGATGTCGAACTCGGCTGACGGCTCGGTGAACGGGAAGTAGGACGGCCGGAGCCGGCTCTTGACCTCGCGGCCGAAGAAGGCTCTCACGAACTCGTCGATGGTGCCCGCGAGGTCGCCCATAGTGATGTTGCGATCAATGGCCAGGCCCTCGATCTGGTTGAAGGCAGGAAGATGGGTGGCGTCCGCGGTGTCGGCCCTGAACGTGCGGCCCGGAGCCACGATGTAGATGGGCGGCTTGCGTTGGTCCATCACCCGGATCTGCACCGGGGAGGTGTGAGAGCGCAGCATCACCTCCTCGGGCTCGCCGAGGTTTACGAAGATGGTGTCGAAGCTGCCCCGGGCCGGGTGCCAGTCGGGGATGTTGAGAGCCTCGAAGTTGTACCAGGCGCTCTCCACCTCGGGACCCTCGGCCACTGTGTAGCCCATACCCACGAACACGTCCTCAAGACGATCGCGGGCCTGCGTGACGGGATGGAGATGCCCCCTGCGCAAGGGCGCGGTCTGGGGCAGTCGTTCCGTCAGGTCGAGTCGCTCCGCGGCGTAACGCGCCGACCGGGCCGATGCCGCCAACCGTTCGCGGGCCGCCGCGACAGCTGCTTCGGCACGGTCGCGGACTGCATTCAGCCGCCGACCGGCGTCAGCTCGCTCGGCCGGATCGAGGTCGCCTATGCGACTCTTGGCGTCCGTCAGCTTCGAGCGACGGCCCAGGAGATCCCGCTCGATAGCGGCCACGGATTCGAGGTCGGCTGCCGAGGCGAGGCGCTTTTCGGCGTCGGCGGCAGCCGCCGCAAAGGAGTCCCCGGGCATCCCGCAAGGCTAAGAGGCCCAGCGACCAGGCACACGACTACGGACTACCCGAATGCGGGGCCGTTCATTCGACTCCGCAGACTGAGATGATCTGCCTTGAGTGATCTACAGATTGAATGAGAAAACGGTGTTTGACACGATGTGCATTGCCAGCTACTCTGCTGCATCAGCCTCGCTGCCGGGCCTGAGCGGCAGTCACCTGTTGAGTCCTAGAGCGCCGCTGCCAGCGCCGCCTGACCCGAGCGAGGTTCTGTTGACAGCACCAACCTATACCACCACGGACGAGGTGATCGCATCCATGGATGAGGCACGCGATGAACGCCGACCCGCACCCTTGAGCAGTGCCGGTCCTGAAGCCACCCCCGCGGCGATGGCCCCGACCACGCACACTGTCCCGGCCGCCGACAGCCCGCAGCCTCGGCGGGCCGCTCGCAGAGTAGATGCCGGCAACACCGCTCTACTGATCGGGATCATCGTGGGACTCATCGGTGCCGTCAGCGTCCTGATCGGCATTCCCGTGTTCTTGTTGAACGAGGAAGTCAACCGCCTCAGCGACAGGGTCGAGTCACTGGATGACAAGGTGGACGCCAGATTCGACGCCCAGGACGACGAGATCAACGAACGCTTCCTAGCGCAAGACGCCAAGATCGACCAGGGCTTCCTGGCCCTGAACGACAAGATGGACCGAGCCTTCGAGGCCCAGAACAACAGGATCGACCGAGCCTTCGAGGCCCAGACCAACAGGATCGACCGAGCCTCCGAGGCCCAGAACAACAGCATCGACCGACGCTTCGAAGCCCTCGAAGCGAGGATGGACGCACGCTTCGCCACCCAGGACGTCAAGATCGAAGACTTGAGACGAGGTCAGTCTCAGATCAGCGAGCAGCTCGCTGTCCTCATCGCAACGCTGGGCCAAACGGCCACGCCAGTCGCGGCCGAGGGTGACCAAGCCGGCTAGCGGCGGTACTCGAAAGCGAGCAGAGTGGCGGCCATGGCCACGTTGAGAGACTCGGTGCCGCCAGCCATTGGAATGTGGACGCGACGGTCCACCAGTTGACTGATGGCGGCGTCGAGGCCGTGCGACTCCGAGCCGAGCACCAGCGCCACCGGGCCCGTGTCGGCTGACAGCACGCCCGAGTCATAGGGATCGCCGTCACGGGAGTCTGCCGCGACGATGCACGCTCCCGCGCCCTTGAGCGCGCCGAGAGCAGCGGACGCGTCGGGGGCTTGCACCACCGGCACCCGCAGCACCGATCCGGCCGATGCCCGCACGGCCTTCGGCGCCCACGGGTCGGCACCGCCGACCACCACCACGCAGCAGGCTCCACAGGCTTCGGCGGCGCGGATGATCGTGCCGGTGTTGCCAGGATCGGCCACCCCCGCGAGCACGAGCACGAGATCGCCGGCCGAGACTGATTGCGGCATACG
>JAJDZO010000239.1 GCA_022824605.1 Acidimicrobiia bacterium | reverse complement strand
CCTCGCATCCGGGCCAGGCCTTCCCGACGGTGCCGGGGCGCTCGAGCCACTCGGCGGCCGACACCGACGTCCCGCCGCCCTCGGTGGCCGCGTAGTACTCCCAGATGGAGTCGCCCCACCACTCGATCATGCGCCGCTTGGTCTCGACCGGGCAGGGCGCGGCGGCGTGCACCATGGCCCGCAGCGACGACACGTCGTAGCGGGAGCGCACCTCGTCGGGGAGTTGCAGCAGCCGGTTGAACATGGTGGGCACCATGTGCGAGCTGGTCACCCGGTAGCGCTCGATGCGCTCCAGGGCCCCCTCCGCGCTCCAGCGGTCCATCAGCACCACGGTGTGACCGAGGTGCAGCGACATGGTGGTCCAGTTGTTGACCGCGGTGTGGTACAGCGGCGCCTGGGTGATCTGGACGTTGCCGTCGTGGGGCTTCGATCCGAACAGCATCAGCAGCATGCCCGCGGTGGAGGAGGCCTCGTCGGGCGGCCGCGAATCCAGCGCCCGGCGCACGCCTTTGGGCCGTCCGGTGGTGCCCGACGTGTAGAACATGAACGACCCGGTTGCGAGATCCTCGGGCGCAGGCCGCTCGCCGCTGTGGCCGCGGATCAGCTCGTCGAAGGGCCGGAAGCCCTCCACCGGACCGCCCACACAGAAGCGGTTCTCCTCGGGCACTACACATCCCGGCAGCGCTTTGACGGCCTCCCCGGCGAAGCGCTCGTGGACGATGAACGCCTTGGTCTCGGCGTCGTTGACGATGTAGTTGATCTCCGCGCCGACGAAGTGCCAGTTGATGGTGGTGACGTACAGCCCGCTCTGGTAGGCGGCCAAGCAGAGCGCCAGCTGCTCGAAGCAGTTGGGCAGCAGCGTGGTCACCTGATCACCCTTGCCGAGTCCGGCGGCCCGAAGACCCCTTGAGATCCGGTTGGTGAGGGCGGCCAACTCGCCGAAGGTCAACTGGTTGTGCTCTGGATCGACCGCCGCCAGGAAGTCGGGGTCGGCTGCAGCGATGTTCCAGAGGCCCAGGGCGTCGGTGTCGGCCATCGGCTCAGTCTGCCAGCGTCACCGATTCTGATGCGAGATCTGCCGCCCAGAGGCCGAGCGATAGGCCAGCGCTTCGCTCCATGCGGGCGGGGCCGTGGCCCGAGCGGCCCGTGAGCGAAGCGAACAGGAGCAGGAAACACCGCACACCGACCTCCCGAGATCGCCACGGCGGCGAGTAGGTTTGCTCGCAGTGAGCGATGAGAGATCCCTCGACGAGCAGGTCCGGCTCGACTACCGCGGCTCGGTGGCGTGGATCACCATCGACCGGCCCGAGGCCGGCAATGCACTGAACCCGCCGTGCCGCGACCGGGTGCGCGACATCCTCAACGGCCTCAACACCAGCCACCGGGCCCGCTGTGCGGTGATCACCGCCACCGGCGACCGCTTCTTCTGCACCGGCGCCGACCTGCGCCACTCCTATGGCGCCACCGACCGCTCGACCGACGTGCCCGAACGGATCATGGGCGACGTGCGGCGTGGGATGCTCGACGGCCAGTACCCGCTGTTCAACGCCCTGCTCGAATGCGACGTGCCCGTGATCGCAGCCGTCAACGGCACCGCAGCCGGCATGGGCGCCCACCTGGCGCTGGCCTGCGACCTGGTGATCGCCGGGGATCGGGCCAAGTTCGTGGAGGTGTTCGCCCGCCGCGGTCTGGTGCCCGACGCGCTGGGTCCGTGGCTGCTGCCCCGCATCATCGGAGTGCGCCGCACGATGGAGCTGTTCCTGCTGGCCGAGGACCTCCCCGCGGATCAGGCCCACGCCTACGGCCTCGTCAACCGGGTGGTGCCCCACGACGAGGTGCAGCCCGCCGCGGCGGAGTGGGCCGAACGCCTCGCCGCCGGCCCCAGCCGCTCGTTCGCGCTCACCAAGTGGCTGGTCAACCGCAGCCTCGACACCGACCGGGCCACCATGGCCCACGACGAGGCGGCCGCGGTCGAGCTGAACGCCGGCACCCAAGATTCCGCCGAGGGAGTAGCCGCCTTCCAGCAGCGCCGCCCCCCTGAATGGAAGGGCTACTGACGCGCCCAAGGGGCTAGCTGAACGCTACGGGGAGGCGGGCCAGGCCCCTGAGTGTGAGCCTTCGCTTCCAGGGCGGGGCGTCGTCTAGGGGTGTCCATGTGTCGAACCGGTCGAGCAGGGCCTGCAGCACCACCTGCCCTTCCAGACGGGCCAGCGCGGCGCCCAGGCAGTAGTGGATGCCCGAGCCGAACGACAGCATCGGCACCTCGCTTCGGCCCACGTCGAAACGGTCGGGGTCGTCGACCACGGCCGGGTCTCGGTTGGCTGCGCCCAGCAGCGTCAACACGCTGTGACCCCGGGGGATCGTCTGCCCGCCGATCACGGTGCCGGCCCGGGCGTAGCGGCCGTCGAGTTGCACGGGCGGCTCGAAACGCAACACCTCGTCCACGGCCGACGGCACCAGGGAACGGTCGGCTCGAAGCCGAGCCAGCTGGTCAGGATGTCGGATCAGGGTGTGGACGATGTTGCCGATCAGGTTGGTGGTGGTCTCGAAGCCGGCCGCGTAGATCAGCGACACGGTTGCGACCACCTCCGCCTGGGTGAGACGGTCCTCGCCGTCGCTGGCCGCGATCAGACCCGACAGCAGGTCGTCGGCGGGCGCGGCCCGGCGCCGGTCGATCAAATCGTTCAGGTACGCGTTGACCTTGGCCGAAGCGGCCTCGGCCCGGTCTGCCACCTCCTCCTCCCGGGTTAGTTCGAGGGTGGCCGCCAGGTCCGACATCAGCGGCCGGAGCCAGTCACGGTCCGCAACCGGCACCCCGACCAGTTCGCTGATCACGTTGGCGGGCAACGGGAAGGCGAGCGCCTCGATCAGGTCGCACTCACCGGCATCGGCCACCGCATCGAGCAGTTCGCTGGTCATGGCCTCGACCGCGGGCCGCAGCCGCTCCACCCGGCGAGGCGTGAACGCCCGGCTCACCAGCGACCGGATGCGGGTGTGGTCGGGCGGGTTGAGGAATAGCAGCGCGCGGGGACCGCCGGATCGACGAGGGCGAGACGACGCCAGCAGCGAGGGCGCATCGTCGCCGGGCTCAGGACTGCCCAACCGCGGATCGCGCAAAGCGGCCCGGCAGTCCTCGAAGCGGGTGAGGATCCAGAAGTCGGCGAAGCCTGCCCTGTGAACCGGCGCCGTCTCGCGCAGTTCTCGCAGCAGCGGATACGGATCGGCGATCACGTCCGGGTCGGTAGTGATCCGCAGCAGCAGCTCGTCGCTCACAGCTCGGCCTCCTGCCCGACTACAGGATGCTCCGCCAGGGCCGTGGCGATCTCGGCGGCGACAGTGGCGTTGGATTCGGCCAGAGCGAGGTTGGCCTCGACGGCTGCGCCTGCGGTGGCCTCGACGAGCGCGGTCAACACCGCGGGGGTGACGTCGCCGCCGGAGACCCCGTCTAGGCGCGCCGCCGCCTCGGTGTGCTCGACTGCCTCAGCGACTAGTGCGGCGTCGAGTTCTGCTGGAGCCGGGATCGGGTTGGCCACGAGCAGCCCGCTCGGATGCCCTAGCGCTCCGGCCGCTCGGAACGCGGCCGCCACGTCCCCAGCGCTCTCCACCACGCGGGTCAGCTCCCGCCCGCCGTCGCGCAGGTAGAACGCCGGGAAGCGATCGGTTCGCCAGCCCAGCACCGCCACCCCGAGCGTCTCCAGGCGTTCGAAGGTAAGCGGCACGTCAAGGAACGCCTTGACTCCCGACGACACCACCACCACCCGGTGGCGGGCCAGGGCGTCAAGGTCGGCGCTGACATCGCCGGTGCGGTCCGCACCGCGATGCACCCCGCCGATGCCGCCGGTGGCAAACACCTCGATGCCCGTGGCGGCCGCCAGCGTCACCGTGGCCGACACGGTGGTCACTCCCACGTCTAAGCCGGCGCCGACCGCCGGTCCTAGATCTCGGGCGCCGAGCTTCACCGAGCCGCTGAAGAGCCGCTCGGCTTGAGCGAAGTTCGCGCCGACCACCGCCGTGCCGTCGAGCACACCGCACAGTGCCGGCACCGCGCCGATGGCCCGGACCGCGGCCTGCACGCGCCGGAAGCACTCGCGGTTGGCCGGTTCCGGCAAACCCAGCCGAGAGAAGATGGTCGACTCCAGCGCCACCACCGGTCGGCCCGAGGCCAGCGCGTCGGCGGTCTCGGGGCCGACACGCAGGATCTCCGTCATGCTCCGAGGGTACGGCCCAGGCGAGGCCGCTGAACGGGCAACTCCCTTGGCCTTGAGGCACACGGAACAAGCAGCCGACCCGCAAAGCGAACGAAGCCCGCAGGCGGACGCGGCCAAGGTTGGACTCCGCCGTAGGATCGCGCCCGTGACTGCGGAGCCCGCGGCATCGGAGCTGGTTGAGGATCTCAATTCGGCCATCGCGTCGCTGACCGCCGCGGGTGCGCCCTTCAGTTGGACGGTGCAGCCGGTCAACGGCGTGGGTGTGCGCGTCTACGACAGTGCTGTCGCCGACATGCGAGCGGTGTGGGAGATGTCGGCACCGTACGGCGACAAGGACTACCTGGTGTACGGCGACGAGCGCTACAGCTATGCCGAGGCCCACGCCCGGGTGCGGGCCCTGGCCCACCATCTGCGCACCAAGCACGGTGCCGGACCCGGCACCCGGGTGGCGATCTCGATGCGCAACTACCCCGAGTGGGTGCTGTCGCACTGGGCTGCGATCTCGGTGGGCGCCGCGGTGGTGGGCATGAACGCCTGGTGGACCCGCCCCGAGATGGAGTTCGCATTGAACGATTGCGAACCGGTGGCGCTGATCGTCGACGGCGAGCGGCTCGAGACGCTGGACCCGGCCCGCGGCGGAGTGCCCCTCGTGGTGACCCGCCACCACGGCGACCTGCCCGAGGGGGCCGTGCGATGGGACGCCGTCGCTGATCCCGCAACCGCGCCCGACGCGCTTCCCGAAGCGGCGATCGACCCCGACGACGACGCTTTGATCTTCTACACGTCTGGCACGACCGGCTTCCCCAAGGGCGCGCAGCTCACCCACCGTGCCGTGGTCCACAACCTGATGAACATGCTGTTTCTCGGGGCCTCCACCGACTCGGCTCGGGCCCGTCGCCTGGCTCGCGCCCGCACCCCAGAGCCACCCCCGGAGGCCCCGCCGCTGGTCGCCCTTCTGCCGGTGCCGCTGTTCCATGTGACCGGCTGCAACTGCGTGCTGCACCCGGTGACGCTGGCGGGAGGCTGTCTGGTGCAGATGTACCGCTGGGACGCGTCGGAGGCGCTCAGGATCGTGGAGCGCGAGTCGGTCACCGCGTTCACCGGCGTGCCCGCCATGACCCGTGAGATGCTGCAACACCCCGACTGGGAACGCACCAACACGTCGTCGCTGCGCTCGATGGGCAACGGCGGTGCCCCGGTGTCCACCGACCTGGTGCAACGGGTCGACGACAGGCTGCCGCAGGGCCATCCCGGCATCGGCTACGGCCTGACCGAGACGGCCGGCATCGCCACCGCCGTGAGCAGCGAGTTCTGTGTGGCCAATCCCGCGTCGGTGGGTCCGCTGATGCCGTGCATGGAGGCCAAGGTCGTCGACGGAGACGGCGCCACGCTCGACGCCGGCCACCGGGGTGAGCTGCTGCTGCGGGGCCCCAACGTGATGAAGGGCTACCTGAACCGGCCCGACGCCACCGCCGAGGCCATCGTCGACGGCTGGTTCCGCACCGGCGACATCGCCGAGATCGATGCCGACGGCTGGATCCACATCAGGGACCGGATCAAGGATCTGGTGATCCGCGGCGGCGAGAACATCCATTGCTCGGAGGTGGAGAACGCCATCTACGAGTTGGACGAGGTCGCCGAGGCGGCCGTGTTCGGCCTGCCCGACGAACGCCTGGGCGAGGAGGTGGCCGCCGCGGTGGTGCTCGTTGCCGGCGCGCAACTGGACGAAGCCGCCCTGGCCGAACATCTCAGAGGCCGTCTGGCCCGATTCAAGCATCCGCGCCATGTGTGGTTTCTCGACGAACCCCTGCCTCGCAACGCCAACGGCAAGTTCCTCAAGCGCGACCTGCGCGAACGCTTCGCATCCACCCTCTGACGCCGAGCCGCTGGTTCAGCGGCCCGGTCAGCTCCTTCAGCGTCAGGTCAGGGTGGCGAGTCGCTCCACGGCCTGCTGCAGCACCTCGGGGCGCTTGCATGCTGCGAAGCGCACGAACGGCGCGCCCATCGCCTTGTCGTCGCACAGCACCTGGACCGGCACGGCCACCACCCCGCAACGCTGCGGCAGCGACCGGCAGAACTCCAGACCGTCGGATGCGCCGAGTGGGCGGATGTCGGCGGTGATGTAGTAGGCGCCTTGGGGCACCGCCGGCTCGAAGCCGGCCTCAACCAGGCCGCTGCACAACAGGTCGCGCCGGGCCTGCAGGTCAGCCGCCAGCCCCCGGAAGAAGTCGTCGCCGAGGCCCAGCCCTACCGCCACCGCGGGCTGGAACGGCCCGCCGCTGACGTAGGTGAGCAGCTGCTTGGCCGCCTGCACGGCCCGCACCAGCTCCGGCCGGGCGCACACCCAGCCGATCTTCCAGCCCGTGAACGACAGCGTCTTGCCTGCCGACGAGATGGTGACGGTGCGGTCGGCCATGCCGGGCCGGCTCGCCAGCGGAACATGAGTGTTCTGGTCGAACACCAGATGCTCGTACACCTCGTCGGTCACCGCGATCACGTCGTGCTCCACGCAGAGCCGGGCGATCACGTCGAGTTCGTCGGCGCTGAACACCTTGCCGGTGGGATTGTGCGGCGAGTTGAGCAGCAGCACCCTGGTGCGAGGCCCGAACGCGGCAGCCAGTTCGTCGGGATCGAAGGCGTAGCCCGGCGGACGCAACTGCACCAGACGACAAGTTGCGCCGGCCATCGAGATGTCGGCCGGGTAGATGTCGAAGTACGGCTCGAAGGTCACCACCTCGTCGCCGGGACCGGCCAGCGCCAGCACGGACGCAGTGATGGCCTCGGTTGCGCCCGCAGTGATCAGAACCTCGGTGTCGGGGTCGAACTCCAATCCCCAGAACCGCTTCTGGTGCTCGGCCACCGCCTGACGCAGCACCGGATAGCCGATGCCGGGCGGATACTGGTTGAAGTCGCCCCGGATGGCCTCGACCGCGGCCTCGGCCACCGCGGCCGGACCATTGACATCGGGGAAGCCCTGGCCCAGATTGATGGCTCCGGTGCTAACGGCCAGCGCCGACATCTCCGCGAACACCGACGCTCCGCCGAAGGGCTGCAGGCGGTCGCACAGATACGCCAAGCGCTCACCGCTCATAACCACAGGCTACGACGGGTGCGGGTGAGACAACGGGCAGCAGCGAGCAGCTACTCAGCCCGAAGCGGGTGCCACAACGCACCGCAGCCAGCCGCCACCCAGTCGGAGGCGGCTGCTACAACGTCGAGCGACTGCCGCCTGGCTCAGCCCGGGATGGGTGCTACGAAGTCGACCAGAAACTCCCAGGCCTCGTCGTTGAGCTCTCCCGCCACTCGGGCCACCACCCGGCCGTCGGCGTCGACCCCCACCGTGTAGGGGAAGCCCGCCAGCCCGTAGGCCTCCGCGATCTCCTGGTCGGCGGAGTCCCTCACCACCACCGCGGGCCACTGCTCCTGCTCGAACCAGGCCGACGGCGGGTAATTCGGGCGACCGGCATCCACCGACGTGCTCACCGCGATCACCTCCACCCCGGCGGGCAGCTGGTTGTCGGCCATCCATGCGGCGATCCGGGGCAGCTCCCGCTGGCAGTGAGGGCACCAGTGCGCGAAGAAGCCGATCACCTTGGCCGTACCGTCGCCGGGCAGCACGCTGACCTCGGTGCCGTCGAAGGACGTCGCCGCGAAGGCGGGGGCCTGGCGCTCCATGGCGGGATCGGGCTCCTCGCCGTCGAAGCGCGGCAGGGACGCGCCTTCGATGTTGACATCGGAGACTTCGGGCACCTCTGATTGCTCTTGCTGCTGCGCGTCCCGGCCGGCGAGGAGGGAGACCCCCACCGCCACCGCCACCAGCACCACCACGCCGATGATGAGACCCTTCAACAGCGGGTTGGAGCCCCGCTCGGAGGCGCTCTCAGCGCTTCCGCCCGACGACCGCGAGCCGTAGCGAGACTTATGAACCTTCGGCCGGTTGCTCATCTGCGATTCGCCCTTCTAGCCGCTCGAGTCAGCCTGCGGCGGCGCGTCGGGACGCTGGGACGGTTGTTCACGGGCTTGACCGTAGCGAAAGCAGAGCCAGACCGGCGACCCCGATGAATCCGCACCCGGCCATGAACGGGATCGACACGAATCCGAAGCTGTCCACCCACTGGTAGGTGCATGGGGCCTCGGCGTCGCACGTCGAGCCTTGGCCGGGAAAAAGCTGCAGTTGGTAGTGGTACACCGACACCGCGAGGCCGGCCAGCGCCAACACAAGCCCGTACCAGCCGCCTCGCTGGTCGCGCCGGATCACAGCCACCGCCAGCACCGGCACCAGCGCGTACATGCCGATCCGCTGGTACCAGCACATCTCACAGGGCACATATCCGGCGATCTCGGAGTAGTAGAGGCTCCCGGCGGTCGACACCGTCGCAATCGCGAGGGCCAGTGGCAGCGCAGCCGGCCGAAGCTGGCGGACTCGGACCTCAGCACCCGGCGCCAGCACAACCACCACGGCCACCCACCCGATCGCCAGCGAACCCAACGCCAACACCGCGAAGAAATCGGACACCTGAGCGGTGCTCACAACTCCAGCCTGCCCCGAACCGCGCCAAATTGCTCGCTGGCAGGTTGTCGTTCCTATCGACATATGATTACATGCTGTTTTATGACAGATCTAATGGCATTGGACACTGACCGGGCGACTGAGCTGCATCAACGGATGGAGGCAGCCGCCGACGATCTCGACGGGGACGCTCGGGCGCTGGAGGCGCCGCTGGCGGAGGCCTCGACGCTGCTGAGCAGCCCCGTCCCCAACGTGAGCATCGGCACGACACGGGTGGCCGACGAGCTTCGGGCCAGCGCAGCAGATCTGCAGCATCGCACCAACCTGGTGCTGACCGGCGGACCGGACATGAACGAGGGGATGGGTGCGCTGGAGCGCATACGCGAGCACTTCGCGGTGATCGAGTCGCGGGGCCGGCCGGATCGAGCCGACGGCCTGCTGTCACGCAAGGACCTGGCATGGGCCGCCTATTCGACCGACCCCGACACGGCCGCCGCCGCCAGCTGGCTGCTGGAGCACGACCATTTCTTCGATCAGGTCGAGACGGCCAAGCACAACGACGACTATCTGAGCCGAGTGCACGAGGGCATGCTCCATTTCGATCGCGGCGACCGCGACGGTTTGATGAGCCTCGACGACATCGACGCCTTCCTCGACAAGACCGCCACCTGGTCCACGCTGAAACCGCTTGCCAGCACCATCGACGCGGCCGGCACCGGCCGCCACGACGGCCTGATGAGCAAGGAAGACTTCGAGGCCTTTCTCAACGACTACAAGATGTCGGACGAGGAGGCGGCCGCGCTGAGTCAGGTGTTCGACGACCGCGCCTTCCACACCGACGACGGCGGCTTCAACTGGGGCCTGGTGCTCGATGCCGTGTCGTTCGTCCCTGTCGTCGGAGACATCGTCGACGGGGCCCGGGCGGTCTATTACGTGCTGCAGGGCGATTACGGCAAGGCTGCCATCTTCGCGCTGGGCGTCGTGCCGATTCCGGCGGTGTCGTCGTCGGGCATCCGAGGATCGATCAAGACGATCGAGGTAGTGGTCGACGTGGCCCGCAAGAGCGGCCGCAAGGAGGCGGCCAAGGTGGCAGGCCGGCTGGCCGCGAAAGGCACCGCCGCCAGGTACGTGGCCCACCAGGGCGCTTTGCGGCTCACAGACGCCGTGAGCGAGAGAATCGAAATCACCCAGACCTGCGATTACCTGTACAACCAGACGGCCGGTCCCCTCATGGAGGATCTTCTCGACGACGAAGGCCTCGATCCGCAAGTCAGGGCCGGGCTGTGCGAAAAGCTCGAACAGCGCCTCGATGAGATGGTCGACGAGGACTCAAAGTTCCGAGTGTCGGAGGTCAACGCAGTGATCAGCCGGCGCCTGGCAGAACACCGGCAGTTCGAGAAGATCTTCCGCGAGATCAGACTCAAGTGAGCCGCACGACTCTGGTGGCCGGGGTCGTTCAGCGCAGGATGCGGGTCTTGCCGAAGATGGTGCCGTAGAGCAGGCGGCCGTCGTCGTCGACGGTCACTCCGCCGCCGAGGGTGTTGTAGCGCGATCCGCCCACCACATAGTGGAAGCGGCTCTCGCCGGTGGACCAGTCGACCGCTTCGATCGTCCACTTCCCGTCCCGTGTGCCGCAGGTGTACACCAGGTCCGACGCCTCGGCCACGAAGGGCACCGAGTTGGGTGACGACACCTCGGTGTTGACCCAGGCCTCCCTCAGGCGTCGCTGGGCCGGATCCCACTCGTACTTGTGCAGCCCGTAGGGGGTGTAGGCGGGCTTGTGGCCCAGGAAGAAGCTGAACAGGCGGGCTCGGGTGGCAGGCCAGCCGTCGGGCAGAGAGGCGGGCTCGTTGTTCACGGTCATGGCGCCGTAGCCCGACACGGTGATCGACTGTTCGGTCTTGATCTCGGTGCGGGTCGGGTCGCCCATGTGGGCCGGTCCCATCCCTGCGATCCGCCGTGAAGGGGCGCCGGGAAGCTGCGTCCAGTCCTGAGGGATCTCGTCACGCCACAGCAGGGTGATGTTGACCACGTCGTCGCCGTCGCCGATCACCACGAAGCGGTCCTCGTCACCCCCGAAGCCCATCAGCGACGGGGTGGTGCCCGAGCCGTCACCGCCGCCGTTGCGGTAGCGGGCCGACCAGGCGCCGTCGTCGGCGTCGAGCGACAGCCGCTGCCCGGTCCAGATCACCTTGTGGACGGCGTCGACCGAGCAGACGTAGATGCCTCCGTCGTCGCCTGCGCAGCAGCTGGTGCGCACCCATCCGTATCCGGTGTGGCCGTACCGGGCCTCCCGGTCGGCGCAGTGCGCGGCCGCGTCGGCCTCGGCGCCGGGCAGCCGGATGGCGTCGTAGTCGGAGAAGTCGCGGGCCACGCAGACCACCCAGCCGTGATCGGTGGTCATCACCAGGCGTCCGTCGAAGGTGATGTTCATCCCCACGAAATATCCGTCGATGCCGGCGGGCCGGTGCCAGCGGTCGCGCTCGACGATTCCGCTGGCCGGATCGCACGGATCGATCTCGACGTAGGCGACGGCGTGGTCTTTGCGGCCCAGGAACAGGGTGTGGTCGCAGTCGAGCAGCGAGTAGATCCCGTCGAGTCCGGTCATGAAGCGGGCTGCTATTCCGATGGCGGCTTCTACGGCTTCGTCACCGTCGAGGTCGTCGAGGGCTGCTTCGAGCGCTTCTAGTTCGGCCTGCTCGGTGACGGGCTCGGTGCCGGTGGGCAGGGTGGCGAGCACTTCCAGGGTGTCGTAGTCGAGTTTGGCGATCGTCTGGCGTCCGTTGGACCAGATCACCCGCCGGCCGTCGCGGTATCGCCCGGAGATGAGGCCGCCGAAGTGGCCCGGTCCCAGCGGCGCGTACTGGATGTCGCCGGGGGCCAGGACTTCGGTCGGACCCTCGGGGCCGTGCCCGGGTGTGTTGTCCTGCTGGTCGCAGCGACCGTGGGCCATGGCGTTGCCGCTGTCGGCCAGGAACGGGTTGCGAGGACCGCTTCGCACGGCCGGCATCAACGCACCCAGCTTCACGAGTCCTCGACCTTGGTGTCGGGCTGTTGGTTGGCGTCGGCGGCGCGGCTGGGTGCGACGCGGGGTGGTTCGTTGGGCATCTTGGGGTAGGTGGGCGGCCAGGGAGCGTCCATGAGCCCGGCCGCCATGTCGCGAGCGTGCCACTCCAGCAGCGGTTCCAGCGAAGCGGGGTCTGCGTCCATGTCCGCCCATGGGTCCCCGATCTCGGCGGCGCGGGCACCGACGGTGGCGATGGTCAGATCATCGGGGTGTACGTCGTCCAGCTCCTCCCAGCTGATCGGGGTGGAGACCTGCGCCCCGGCCCGGGGACGCACCGACCACGCTCCGAACACAGTCTTGTGCGGGGCGTTCTGGTTGAAGTCCACGAACACCCGCCGGCCTCGCTCCTCCTTCCACCAGGCGTCGGTGATCAGGTCGGGTCGGCGTCGGGCCATCTCTCGGGCCAGGGCCACCGCCGCCGCCCTCACCCCGTAGGAGTTCCAGCGCGGCTGCAGCCGCGAGTAGAGGTGCAGCCCTCGCCGCCCGGAGGTCTTCACGTATACGGCCATGCCCAACTCGTCGAAGGCGGCCTTGACCTCGTGGGCCGCTTCGCGCACCTGCTCGAAGACCACCCCGGGCTGGGGATCCAGGTCGATGCGCAGCTCGTCGGCGATGTGGGGGCTGTCGGCCAGATTGGGCCAGACATGGAATCCGAGGCAGCCCATGTTGACGGCCCACACAACATGAGCGAGATCGGCGGCAACCATGGCGTTGGACATGGTGCCGTTGGGGGTGCTGACCACCGTGGTCTGCAGCCAGTCGGGGGCGCCCTTGGGCACCCGCTTCTGAAAGAACGATTTGCCCCCTGCCCCGTCGGGGTAGCGCTCGAGCAGCACCGGCCGTCCACCCATGGCCCGCATAAGCGGCCCGGCCACCGACCGGTAGTACTCCACAAGGTCGAGCTTGGTCTCCCTACGGTCCGAGAAGAACACCTTCCCCGGACTACTGACGCGCACCTCGCGCCCCGCGACCATCAAGGTGACGCTCTCGCCAGGCATCAGTCCTCTCGCCTACTGAGCAGTCCGCCTCAAACCACCACAAGCCTAGAGTCATGAGACAAGTGCGCCGCCAG
>JAJDZO010000257.1 GCA_022824605.1 Acidimicrobiia bacterium | reverse complement strand
CTGGCGGTGCTCGTGGAGCGTTCGCTGGCGGCCGGCCGCGGCGGCGGCTACACCCTGCGCCACTTCACAGCCATGGCCGAGCGGGTCAACCTGTTGCCCGACACGGCTCTGGCGGCGCTGTGGAACTCGCTCGTGTTCGCCGTTCCCGCGGCGGCTTTGGCGCTGCTGGTGGGCGGGGCGGCCACGCTGGTGGTGATGCGGTCGGCGGCCTCTCGCGGCGCCCGCAGTGTCGGTCGGGCCTTCGATGTCGGACTCACTCTGCCGCTGGGAACCTCTGCGGTGACCATCGGTTTGGGCTTCTTGTTGGTGCTCGACCACCCGCCCCTCGACATCCGCACCTCGGTGATCGTGGTGCCCATCGCCCACGCGCTGGTCGGAATCCCCTTCGTCGTGCGCACCCTGGTGCCGATGTTGCGATCTATCAATCCCCGCGTCCGAGAAGCCGCAGCCGTGCTCGGGGCGTCACCGGGCCGGGTACGCCGCGAGGTGGACCTGCGGGTTGCCGCCCGCGGCGTGGCGGTGGGCGCCGGGTTCGCGTTCGCGGTGTCGCTGGGGGAGTTCGGGGCCACATCGTTCATCCCTCGCCGGCCTGAGACGCTCACCGCTCCGCTGGCGCTGTTCCGGCTGCTGGGCACCCCGGGCGACGTCCTGCGGGGCCAGGCCATGGCGTTGGCGGTCACGCTCATGGCGCTCACCGCTGTGGCAGTCTTTGTCATGGACGCCTGGGGTGACTCGCGCCGGGGAGCCTTCTAGTGCGGGCCTTGCCGCGGCGCGTTCGCGTCCGGAGCGCTCGATGCTGAGCGTCAGCGGGGCCACCGTCGCCTTCGGCCACAACCTGGCCCTCGACGGGGTGGACCTGCAGGTGGACACCGGCGAGGTTGTTGCCATTCTGGGCCCGAGCGGCTGCGGCAAGAGCACGTTGCTGCGGGCGGTGGCCGGGCTGCAGCCGTTGGATTCGGGCGAGGTTTGCTGGGACGGCGAGAACCTGGCCGGGGTGCCCGTGCATCGCCGTGACTTCGGGCTGATGTTCCAGGAACATGCCCTGTTCTCGCACCGTGACGTGGCTGCCAACGTGGCCTTCGGGCTGCGTATGCAGAAGATCGACGCCGCCCGCCGGAGCCGGCGGGTACGAGAGGTGCTCGCCCTGGTGGGGCTGGCCGGTTTCGGGGAGCGTCAGATCGCCACGCTGTCGGGAGGCGAGGCGCAGCGGGTGGCGCTGGCTCGCTCACTGGCGCCGGAACCCCGCCTGCTGATGCTCGACGAGCCTCTCGGCTCGCTGGACCGGCCCCGTCGTGAAGAACTCACCGAGGAACTCAGGGTGCTGCTGCGCCGCATCGGCGTCACCGTTGCGCATGTCACCCACGATCACGACGAGGCGTTCGCGGTGGCCGACCGGGTGGCCGTGATGCGATCTGGCCGTATCGCCAGGATCGGCACCCCCTCCGACGTGTGGCGCGATCCCCGCGGTGCCGCCGTCGCCCGCTTCCTGGGCCATGCCAATGTGGTCACGGTGGCCGACGGCGGAGTCGTGCCGTGGGGCCGTTTGAGCGTTGCGCCCGGTCCGTCAGTGCTGCGCTCCGACGCTTTCAGGCGAGTGGACGACAAGACTCAGGGGGCTGTCGATTCGGTGGAGGGAGTGGTGACCGATGTCCGCTTCCGGGGCGACCGCTTCGAGCTGACCCTGCGCACCGACCCCGGCGACTTCGATCTGGTGGTGCGGGATCCGCTTCCCGCGCAGACCACCGAGAGGCTCAACTACATCATCGATCCCACTCGCATCGCAAAGCTCGACCCCGACGAGTCCTGACGCCGGTGTGGCGTCAGGCGAGTTGGCGGGGGCGAGAGAGGCGGGCCGTGAGCCAGGCGCCTGCGGCCGCGGCCACCAGTATCAGCGCGGCGATGCCCGAGTAGTGGCTCAGCGACTGGTAGCCGAGAAGTTCGACCAAGGCCCCCGACGACATGCCGCCCACCGCGCCGCCGGTGATCATCACGAAGTCGGCGCCGCCTTGAACCTCCACTCGCTGGTGTACAGGGAAGGCGTTGGTCAACAGCGCGCTGCCCGCGATCAGCCCGCAACTCCAGCCGACACCGATGAGCGTGAGGCCGCTGAACAGCCCGGCGCTGTGCTCGGGATCGGTGTGCCCGGCCAGCTCTGCGCCGATGAACAGGATCAGTCCACCGAGGGTGACCACTGCGTGCGTCCCGAGCCGGTCGACGAGCCAGCCCACTATCGGCGAGAAGGCGTACATCCCGATGATGTGAAGCGAGATCACCTGGCCGATCACCGCCAGATCCTGATCCCCGCTGGTCATGTGCAGCGGGGTGGCCGTCATCACGCCCACCATCACCAACTGCCCCACCAGCATGGACAGCAGGGCGAGGCGGGCCGCGGGCACCGCCGCGATCCGGCGGATCACGGTGAGCGGCGACGCCGGCCGGGGTGCCTCCGACCCGATCGTGCCGAGCACTTCCAAGGGGTCGGGGCGCAGCCATGTGTGGGTGATGAGCAGTGCGGTCAGGTACATCGCGGCACCGAGCACATATGGGCCGGACAGCTCCGGCAGGCCGACGAATCCGGCGAGGTCGGCGACCGGCCCCAGTGCGATCGCCGGCCCCGAGGCCGCGCCGAAGGTGGAAGACCAGACCAATAGTCCGATGGCGCTGGCCCGACGGTCGTCGGAAGCCAGATCGGCCACGGCGTAGCGGGCGGCCAGGTTGGTGGCCTGGCCCACGCCCACCCCGATGATGCCCAGCACCACCAGCGGATAGAGGCTCAGCACCGCGCCAAACAGGGCGGTCACCGCTCCCACCGCTCCGAGCAGCCATCCGGCTACGAGGCCTCGCCGCCGCCCCAGACGGGCCATGCGGCGCGACAGCGGTACGGCGGCGGCCATGCTGCCGATCGACATCGAACCTGCGGCCAGCGTGGCCAGGGTCTCGCTGCCGGTGATGTCCTCGGCGAGCACGGCCGATCCGGCGAACGACGCCCCCATAGCCATAGTGGCGGGCACCACCGACACCATCGACACCGCAATCGTCCGCCGCTGGACCCTGGCCCGGTCGGTCGTCGAAGCAGTCCGCGCCTCAGTCACAGGCTCAGGGCAGTCACGACGCCGAGAACTTGATCGCCAACACAGCCCACCGACCGACGTTATACCCAACCACCGCCGCCGTGAGGACGGTGCCGCTGCCCGGCCGACCTAGCGGCGACCACCAGGGGCTGTTCGGTCGCCGAACTCTCCGGCTGCAGAGGTCAGGCGATAAGTGGTGTCCGTAGACGAGCGGAGCGTGAGAGGGGGCGCGAGTCTCGGCTATACATCGGGCTATGAGAACAGCCCGCCACGGTGAGATTGAGATCGCCTACGAAACGTTCGGCGCGGCTGGCGATCCTGCGCTGATCCTGCTTCACGGCCTGGGCTCGAGCATGCTCGTGTGGCCCGAGGAGATGTGCGCCGGGTTCGTTGATCGCGGCTTCTGCGTGTTGCGGATGGACCACCGGGACTCGGGCCTGTCCACCGTGCTGGCTGATGGTGCCCGCTACACCCTCGACGACATGGCCGGAGACGTGATGGCGGTGCTCGACGCGGCGGGCTGTGACCGGGCTGTCGTGTGCGGCTACTCGCTCGGCGGCATGGTCGCTCAGGTGGCTGCGGCCGCCTTCGCTGGACGGGTGGCCGGGCTGGTCTCCATCTCGTCACACACCGGAGAGCCCGGTGTCGGTGATCCGTCACCTGAAGCCTGGCAGGCCCTGACCACGCCACCCGCGGCCAGCGTTTCCGCACAGATCGAGTCGGATCTGGCCGGCTACCGCATCTGGTCAAACCCCGAGTGGCGCAACGAGCAGGCCGAACGGGAGTACCTCGAGCGCAGCTACCGCCGGGCGTGGCATCCCGGAGCGTCCGAGCGCCAGTTCCAGGCCGCGGCCCGAAGCGGCAACCGAGCCGAGCTATTGCGCAGCCTCGACGTGCCCACGCTGGTGATACACGGCAGCCTCGACACCCTGATTGCCCCCGACGGCGGGCGCAGGACCGCCGAGCTGGTCCCAGGAGCCGAGTACCTGGAGATAGAAGGCATGGGACACGAGCTGCCTCCCCAGGCGTGGGCCAGGATCATCACCGCAATCACCACCCTCTCAGCCCGCATCCGCTGGTGACCACCCCCGCCGGGGCGTCCAGAGGCGACTGCCACCGTCTGACGACAACCGCGACTTGGTCCGCATCAACGCCTGCGTGGGCGGTAGTCCCTCCGATCTCGACAGGCGTCGTAGGTTGTCTAGTCAATTGGGATCCATACCGTGCCGGGCACACCGGTATAGAAGCGAGTCTCGGTGACGGTGCGCCCAGGCTTGTGGGCGGCGAGAGCATCCGCCAGCTTCTCGATGTCGTAGCTCGGCCACGAGTACGGAGACTTTGGGTCAGCGGGAGTGGGCGCCCACGCGATTCTCGCCGGGTGGAACAGCTTCAGTAGCCGCTTGGCTGGCACGGTCCCTGCCTTAGCGAAGGTCGAACACCGTGCTCAGGGCGGCGTCGACGCCCCACTGGTCCTCGGGGTGGAGATGTCCAACCAGGTCGCCCAAGCGGGTTGCGTCGACCGCGCCCACCTGTTCGACGAGCACAGTCGTCGGTTGCCCTTCGAGTTCGATGACCGGCCGGAATGAAGCGGGTCGGGCGCTGGTCGAGGTCGGCGCCACCAGCACCACCGTTCGGGGCAGCAGCGCGTCGGACTGCACCACCACTCCGAAGCGGCGCCCGTGCTGCTCATGGCCCACCCCTCGAGGAAGTCGCAGCTCGAATACGTCACCCCGACGCATGGATCTGTGCCCCGTGACCCGAAATCGGTTCGCGTCGGTCGGCTTCACTCCGGAGCACGGAGCTGTTCCATGAAGCTTGCGACGGCACGCATCTCTGCTTGGTCGACCTTGTCGGCCTCCAGGGCAGCGGCTTCGGCCGCCAGCGCTTGCCCGGCCCGCATTCGGGCTGCCTCGTGCACCAGCGAGGATCGGACAGCCTCCGACCGAGTAAGCCCCCCGGCCTCCAACTGAC
>JAJDZO010000279.1 GCA_022824605.1 Acidimicrobiia bacterium | reverse complement strand
GACACGCCCAACCGGCCGCCGCCCGACCCCGGCACCGCCGCGCCCGACCCCGACACACCCCCACAAGCCGCGCAACCCCCGACACCAACACAACCACCCGAACCCGCCAGCCAGCAACCCGATTGCTCAACAGCCTCCTAGTGCTCACTCACAGCTGGCTACGAACCGCTCCCTAGTTGAGCTTCTATGTCAAGCAGGAGGCGGGGTTGGTGGTTTTGGGGTGATGTTGGAGGTGGGTCCAGATTCGGTCTGAGATGCGGCGTTTGAGGGCTGGGATGGCTCCTCGTTTGGTCTTGCCGCGGTCGAGGCAGCGCTGGTAGTAGACGCGTCCTTTGGTGCGGGGTCGCGAGATCTGCGCTAGGGCGGCGGTGTGGATTACCTTGTTGAGCTGGCGGTTACGCTATCGCTCGTCACAGCGACCTGCAGACGATCGAAATCGGGGGCGCTCGCTCTTACCTTCCGGCGGCTCGCAGGGCGGTCCAGACCCGCTCGGGGGTGAAGGGCAGATCGTTGATGGCCACCCCGGTGGCGTCGAGGATGGCGTTGCGCACCGCCGGGGCTACGCCGTCCTTGGGGATCTCGGCCACCGCCTTGGCCCCGAACGGGCCGCTGTCCTCCATGGTCTGCACCAGATACACGACGGTGTCGGGCATCTCGTCGGCCCGGTAGATCTTGTAGGGACCGAACGACGGGTTGACCATGCGGCCGTCGTCGTCGAGCACCATCTCCTCGCAGTGGGCGTAGCCGAGCGCCTGGATCATGCCGCCCTCGACCTGGCCGCTGGCGGTGACCGGGTTGATGGCCACGCCGCAGTCCACCGCCATCACCAGCTTGGTCACCGTGACCTGGCCGGTGTCGACATCCACCTCCACCTCGGCGAACTGGGCCGCGAATGGGGGCGGGCAGTCCGGCGACACATGCGACGCGGTGCCCATGATCTGCTCCTGCTCCTGCCAGTGCAGCGAGTCGAGCGCGATCTCTTCCAAGCTCACCGAGCGTCCGTCGGCTGCGTAGGCCCGGCGGTCGCGCAACTCGATGGTGCAGGGCTCGTCTACCTCCAGCAGCATCGCGGCCCGGGCCTTGAGCCGCTCGCGGACCGCCTCCGCGGCCCGCAGCGCAGCCGTTCCGGAGATGTAGGTGGTGGATGAGGCGTAGGCGCCGGTGTCGAACGGGGTCATGTCGGTGTCGCTGGAGTACACCTTGATGTCGTCGAGGGGCACGCCGAGCACCTCGGCCGCGATCTGGCCGATCACGGTGTCGGCGCCGGTGCCGAGGTCGGTGGCCCCGATGAGCATGTTGAACGAGCCGTCGTCGTTGAGCTTGATGGAGCATCCGCCCATGTCGAGGAACGGTATGGCGGTGCCGTGCATGCAGAAGGCGAAGCCCAGGCCCCGGCGGATGTTGGGCCGCTCCGTCGGCGCCTTCCAGGACTGGTCGCAGCGGCGGGACCAATCGACCTCGCGCATCCCCTGGGCCACGCACTCCTCGATGCCCGACGACATGACCTTCGGATACTCGTCGAGCTCCTCCTCGGCCACGGCCCGCTCACCGAGATGGGGAGCGATGTCCATCTCGTCGCCCACCTTCACCCAGTTGCGTCGCTTGAACTCGATGGGATCTAGTTCGAGGGTGCGGGCGATGTCCTCCATGTGGGCTTCGAGGGCGAACTCGGCCTGGGGCGCGCCGTAACCCCGGTAGGCGCCCGGCACCGGGATGTTGGTGTAGACGACGTCGCAGTCGAACCGCTTGGAGGCGGCGTTGTAGGAGGTGAGGCCGCGCAGCCCCGACACGATCTGCACGGTGAAGCCGTGGGTGCCGTAGGGGCCGGTGTTGCCGATGATGCGCATGTCCTGGGCCAGCAGCTTGGCGTCGTCGTCCACCGCGGTGCGGAAGGTGATGGTCTGGGGATGGCGGGTGCGGCTGGCGTAGAACTCCTCGGCCCGGTCGAGCTCGAGGCGCACCGGGCGGCGGGTGGCGATGGCGAGGTGGGCGACGATGTCCTCGATCAGCATCTCCTGTTTGGCGCCGAAGCCGCCGCCGATGCGGGGCTTGATCACCCGGATGTCCTTGATCTCCATATCGATGAGAGGCGCCAGCATCCGGCGGGTGTGGAACGGCACCTGGGTGGCGGTGCGCACCACCATCCGCTCGTCGGAGTCGAGCCAAGCCATCGAGATGTGCGGCTCGATGGGGCACTGCTGCACCTGATGCACCCTGAACGTCTGCTCGAAGACGTGGGGCGCCGAGGCGAGGTTGCCGTCGACGTCGCCGCGCTGGGCGGCCAGGTGGTGCACCAGGTTGCGCTCAGGGTCGCCGATGTGGGTGGTGTCGTCCTCGTCGTGGATCTTGGGGGCGTCGGGGTCCATGGCGAAGCGTTCGTCGAACACCGCTGGCAGCACGTCGTATCCGACCTCGATGAGCCGCACGGCCTCCTCGGCCGCTTCGATGGTCTCGGCGGCCACCGCGGCCACCCGGTCGCCCACATGGCGGACCCGGTCGTCGAAGCTGACCTGGTCGTAGGGGTGGGGGTTGGGCCAGCTCTGCCCGCCGGAGGCGTACTTGACCCTCGGCGTGTTGGCATGGTGCAGCACCGCGTGCACGCCGGGGACCGCCCGGGCCTTCGAGTCGTCGATGCTGACGATGCGGGCGTGGGCGTGGGGACTGCGCAGCACCTTGGCGTAGAGCATCCCTCGGGGTTCGATGTCGTCGGTGAAGGCGGGGTTGCCCTTGGCCAGACGCACGGCGTCCACCTTGACCTCCGGCTTGCCCACCACGGCCATGTCGGGCACCTCGCGCGACGGCACCAGGCGGGGAACGGCCTGCGGAGCGTCGGGGACCGTGCTGTCGGCATCCGCGGGGGCAGGACGGTAGCCGTCGGTGAGGGGCTCGAGCACCAGCGGCGCGAACGCCTCGGTGTCGGCGCCTCGCAGCACGGCCGCGGCCCGCTTGACGGCCTCGACCGGCTTCACGTAGGCGGTCTCGCGGTCGAGGATGCCCGAGAGCATGTCTCGGATCTCGTCCTCGCTGGGGTCGGGGTTCTCCGCCAGCATCGCCAGCGTGCCCAGGATCATCGCTCCGGCGGAATA
>JAJDZO010000330.1 GCA_022824605.1 Acidimicrobiia bacterium | reverse complement strand
TCCGCGGCGTCGGGCCCGACGTTCAGAGAGCGCGCAGATAGGTGCAGGTTTGTCGCGTCGGGGCTGGGTGTTTCCCGCTCTTGTTCGCTGCGCTCACGGGCCGCTCGGGCCACGGCCTCGCCCGTATGGAGCGCGCTCGCTCGCCTATTCGCTCGGCCTCTCAGCCCTTGACGGAGCCGGCCAGCAGGCCACGCACGAAGTGGCGTTGCAGGCTGAAGAACACGATCAGGGGCACGACCATGATCACGAAGGCCGAGGCGAAGCGGAGCTGGAAGTTCGAGCCCCGCTCCCCCACCAGGTTCACCAGCGCGATGGTCATCGGCTCGTTCTCGTTGAGGAACACCGATGCGATCAGGTAGTCGTTCCAGGTCCACAGGAACTGGAACACCGCGAACGCGGCCAGCGCGGGACGGGCCAACGGCACGACCAGCCGCCAGAAGATGACGAAATGGCTGGCGCCGTCGATGCGGGCCGCCTCGAAGATGTCACGCGGCAGCTGGCTGACGAAGTTGTGCAACAGCAGAACGGCCAGCGGCAGCCCGAACGCGGTATGGGTGAGCCAGACCGCGGCCGCGGTGTTGGCGATGCCCACGTCGGGAAGCAGCGCCAGCGTCCAGTCGACGCCGGGGATGGTGAACCGGGCGCCACCGTTGAAGAGCTGAAGGAGGGGCACGAACGCCATCTGGTTGGGCAGGGCGATCATCGACACCAGCCCGACGAAGAGCCAGTTGCGGCCCCGGAACTCCATCCAGGCGAACCCGTAGGCCGCGAAGGCCGCCACCGCGATGGGGATGATCGTGGCCGGCACCACGATGGCCACCGAATTGAGCGCGAACTCCCACATCGACGGCTGGGCTGCGGTCTCGCGGAAGATGTCGCGGTAGTTCTGCAGGGTCAGGTTGTCGAGGTCGTTCCAGGCGGTCCACCATCCCGACGAGTCGATGTCGGGCACCTTGCGGAACGACGACACGAACAGTCCGATGGTCGGCACCGTCCACACCACCACGATCAGCCACATCACCCAGGTGGGCGCCTCCGCGGCCAGCCGCCGCAGCCGCAGCCCCGTGGGCATCAGCGCAGTCTGCGTTGAAGTCACCGTCGCTCCCCAAGCCGAGGGAGCCTGCAGTCGCGGGCGGGCGTCATGCCATCTCTCGCTGGAGTCGGCGGATGTTGTAGATCATCACCGGCAGCACCAGGGCGAACAGCACCACCGCGAAGGCGCTGCTGGATGTGAAGTTGCGGTCACGCAGCTGGTCGAACATCTCGTTGGCCAGCACGTTGGTGCGGTTGGCGCCGTTGGTGGTGGCCTTCACCAGGTCGAACACCTTGGTGACGATCACGATGAGGGTGGTGACCACCACGATGATGGTGGGCCTGATCTGGGGCATCACCACCCGCCAGAAGACCTGCGCCCGGCTCGCCCCGTCGACCTCGGCGGCCTCGGTGAGCTCCTCGGGCACGGCCCGGATGGCGGCGGCCAGCACAACCATGGCGAAGCCGGTCTGGATCCACACCATGATGAACATGATCCAGAAGTTGTTCCAGGGGATCATCGTGGCGTTGATGAAGAAGCCGCGGGGCGTGAAGCCGAGCCCCTGCAGCACCGCGTTGAACAGCCCGGTCTGGTTGCCCATCGGCTGCACCTCGTACATGAAGTCCCAGATGACGGCCGCTCCGACCATCGAGATGGCCATAGGCATGAAGATCAGGGTCTTGCCGATCCGGTCGCCCCGGGCCCGCTCAGCCAGCACAGCCAGCAGCAGACCCAGCACGGTGGACAGCCCGGCCACGGTCACCACCCACCAGATGTTGTTCCAGACCACGCCCCGCAGCGTCGACAGTGCGCCGAACACCACCAGGATGGAGGCCACCACCACCAGCGAGGACGCCGCCGGTGACCCCCAGTCGAGTTCCACCTCACGGCCGCGGACCCGCGCTGCCATCCAAGCGGTCAGGATCAACGCGGCCGCCCCCACCGCGATCCAGAGCGTGACCCGGCTCGACACGATCACGGTGAGCACGTCCATGATCTCGGAGCGGTTGGGATCGCGCGCCAGCGACTCGATGAACGCCACCACCACCGCAACCACCAGCACCGCCGCCGCGATCTTGAGCAGACGCACCAGCCGGGCGGCGGCCACCACCCGTACCGGCCCGCCGACGATCAGCGAGGAGCTGGCCCAAGCGGCCGCGGCCGCGATGACCGCCACTGCCAGTCCGACTATGAACAGCCGGCCGGTGAAGATCGACGTCCACCCCTCGAAGGTGAAGAACGTGCGGTTGGTGAAGATGTCGGTGTAGTGCTCGAACGTGAAGCCGGGCTCACGGCCTCTCGTTCCGTTCTTGAACGAAAGGAACAGCGTGCGCAGGCCGGGCAGGACCAGCCCGCCGACCACGAAGATCAGCGCCGGCCCGACGAACACCCAGGGCCGCAGCCGGTCCTCCCAATGCGAGCGCCGGGCGAGAGCGGGCTGGGCCAAGCGGCCCAGCAGGGCGCCCGCGGCGGCGCCCACGATCCCGCCCGCGGCGATCAGCAGCCAGCCCTCGGAGAGGGGGCCGCCTACGGCCGGGCCGCGGGGCAGCCAGCCGTTGTGCTGCACCACCGCGCCCACCAGCAGGCCGGCGAGCACGCCGAGTGAGGCTGTGAAGGCGGGCCAGCGGCTCCGGACGCTGTCCACGGCACGGTTCGCGCCGATGAACACCACCGCGGACACGAGCAGTGCCCCGGCGACGCTCACGAGCATGGTTACCAGCTGGGCCACGGTCCCCCAAAGTACGCGATGGACCTCATGTTGTCATGCTCCAACGGCATCGGGCGGGAGGCACGTAGCGCCTCCCGCCCGATGGTCGGAACCTCTGGATGCTCTATGAGCTTGCCGTCAGGAAGGCCAAGCAGCCTCGGTGTCGTCGGCGAACTCCTGAGCGGTCTTGGAACCGGACACGTAGTCGGTACCGGACCGCCAGAACTCGCCCGCTCCGACCTCGCCCGGCATCAGGTCGGACGCATCGAAGCGGAACGGGTTGGCGCTGACGAGGATCTCAGCGAGACCCTGGTCGAACGAGGAGCTGTACAACGAGGTGTCGTGGTCGCGGTTGGGCGACAGGAACCCGCCCTTGTCGGCCATGATCCGGGAGTCGGCGTACTCGGCGGTGCCGATGTACTCGAGCACCACCATGGTCTCGGGCTTGTCGGTGAAGGCCACCGCGTGGGTTCCGGCGCCGAGCACCACCGTGCCGAAGTCATCGCTGATGGTGGGCAGGTAGAAGACGTTCACGTCGCCGTCGGGACCGAGCGAGGATGCTCCGGCCTCGAGGTAGTGGGCGCCCGCGAAGTTGGCCTGGCGGTGCATCATGCACTCGCCGTTGAGGTGGGCCGCCGCCATCTCGCGGAAGCTCCGCTGCGAGATCAGGTCGCGGCCGCCGCTCACGTTGCCCTCGGTGAACCAGATGTCGCCGACGAGTTCGGCCACCTCGACCACCTTGGCATCGTTGAAGGGGATCTCGTGGTTGACCCACTGGTCGTAGACGGCCGGGCCGTGGAGGCGCAGCATCATGTCTTCCATCCAGTCGGTGAAGGCCCAGCCGGTGGCCGCACCGGACTCGATGCCGACGCACCACGGGGTGTGGCCGTTGCCCTTCATCTGCTCCATCAGCGCGTCGAGCTCGGCCCAGGTGGTGGGGATCTCGTAGCCGTTGTCGGCGAAGCCCTGCGGGCTGTACCACACCAGGCTCTTCACGTCGCCCTTGTTGGGCACGCCGTACACGTTGCCGCCCGAGGAGGCCAGGTCGAACCAGAACGGGTCGTAGGAGCCGCCGATCCTGTCCAGCATGTCCTGGGGCAGGGCCACCGCGTCGCCGGACTCGCCGAACTGCTT
Source organism: Acidimicrobiia bacterium (assembly GCA_022824605.1). Lineage (GTDB taxonomy): Bacteria > Actinomycetota > Acidimicrobiia > Acidimicrobiales > Aldehydirespiratoraceae > Aldehydirespirator. The sequence goes on along the minus strand of JAJDZO010000330.1, from coordinate 7,725 downwards.
GATCCGGCCCGGCTGGGGGATGATCACGATGTCGGGCGGGTCGCCGGCCTCGACGGCCAGGTTCAGCTCGGTGGTGGCGTCACGGGTGCCCGAATACCGCACCACGATGCCGGTGCGCTCACGCAGGGGCTCGAAGCCGGCCACGAAGCCCTCGGCCTCAGAGCCGGTCTCGGGACCGAGGATGGTGACGACGAGGCCGGCCATGCTGCGGTCCATCACGGCCGCCTCGGCCTCCATCTGGGCTGCTTCGGCAGCAGCCTGGGCCTCTTCGGCCGCGGCGGCTTCGGCAGCAGCCGCTTCCGCTTCGGCCTGGGCGTCGGCCAGCTGGGCCTCGAGTTCGGCGACCACCTCTGGATCGACCGCTCCCTCGCCTTCGGCCATGGCCGCGGCGAGAGCCTCCTCGGCTTCCATCGCTCTGGCGGCGGCATCGTCAGCTTCGGCCTGAGCTTCGGCTGCAGCGGCCTCGGCGGCAGCTGCTTCAGCTTCGGCGGCTGCGGCGTCAGCCGCGGCGGCCTCTGCTTCGGCCTCCGCGGCCGCAGCTGCGGCGTCAGCCGCGCTGGTGTCGACAACTTCGTCGTCGTCGCCGCAGGCGGCGGCTACGAGGGCGAAGCTGAGCAGGGCGCCCAGGATCAGCCACAGGCGCGAGTGTTTCTTCATGGTGTTTCCCTCCCAGGGATGCAAACGCTTACAGGGCACGACGCTAGCGCTCCGACCCGGCTGAATCAACCCCCGAAAGAGGTGGACTCCCGCACCATCAGAGGCACTTCCCAGGTGATTTCGCGCACCGGCTCGCCTGCGATCATCGCCATCACGGCCTCGGCGGCCTGCACCCCCATCTCGTCCACCGCCTGGCGCATGGTGGTGAGCCCCAACGCCTCGGCCAGGTCGTGGTCGTCGAAGCCGACGATCGCCAGGTCGTCGGGCACGGACAGGCCCCTCTTCGCAGCCGCTCGCAGCACACCGAAGGCCATCTCATCGGACATGCAGAACACGGCGGTCGGTGGCCGGGGGTGTTCGAGGAGCCTCCACAACGCAGCCGCGCCGCCAGCCGCAGTCCATCCGCCGTCGACCACCAGTTCGGGGTCCACCCCAATCCCGGCCGTTCGCAGCGCGTCCCGGTAGCCGAGGCGACGCTGTTCGGGAACCGGCGTCGGGAGGTCCTCCAGGCGTGGACCCTCGACGAGGCCGATGCGCTCGTGGCCCCGCTCGAGGAGGTGCTCGCAGGCTCGGCGGGCCGCGGCCCGGTTGTCGATGGTGATGGAGGAGGCGCCTGCGAGCCGCTCACCCACCGCCACGACCGGGCGATCGAAGAAGGCTTCGGCGGAGTACCCCTCCGCGCTGACGAAGGTGTCGATCACAACCAGGCCGTCGACTCGGCGACAGAACGAGCGGGCGTCGGCCAGGAAGCGCCGACGGTCGCCCGGCGCGGCCATCATCGAGATGAGCACGTCGTAGCCGGATCGGGCGAACACCGAGTTGATGCCGCCCAATGCCCGGAACGGGAACCATGTTCCGAACTGCGGGGCCACCACCCCGATGGTCCAGGTTCGGCCCGACGCGAGGCGCGCCGCGTGGGGGTGGGCCTCGTACTGGAGTTCGGCGGCGGCGGCCACCACCTTGGAGCGCGTCGCCGGGGCTACGTTGGGCAGATCGCGCAGCGCGCGGCTGACGGTGGCCACCGACACGCCCGTCACCCGGGCAATGTCCTTGATGGTCGCCCGTCGTCTCGACACGATGCTCGAACCTAGTGGTGCTTCGGCGGTTTGGGATGCGGCGCCTCAGAGGCCGAGCGAATACGCGGGCGAGCGCGCTCCATACGGGCGAGGCCGTGGCCCGAGCGGCCCGTGAGCGCAGCGAACAAGAGCGGGAAACACCCCGCCCCGACGCAACGAACCCGCAACTATCCGCGCGCCCTCTCAGACGGCTCGATCCTCGGCGTCAGGCCGTCCGTCCGGCTGCTCGCTCGGCCTCTCAGCCCATCCACTGGCCGCCGTTGATGTCGAGGGTGGCGCCGGTGATGTAGCCGGCGTGAGGTCCGCACAGGAACTGCACGGTGGCGGCCAAGTCGTCGGGGTGGCCCGGGGCGTCGCCGGGGACGGTGGCCAGGATGCGCTCGCGCCATGCGGGATCGAGGGCCTGCCACATGGGCGTGTCGTGGGGTCCGGGCGCCACCGCGTTGACGGTGATGCCCTCGGCCGCGTGTTGCAGGGCCAAGAAGCGGGTGAGGGTGATCAACCCGCCCTTGCTGGCTGCGTAGGCCGGGCCCGACAGCGGCGATCCGCCGAAGCGGCCGTTGACCGAGGCGACGTTGACGATCCGGCCTGCGGCGGCGGATCGCATCCCGGCGATCACCTCGCGGGTGCACAGGTAGGCGCCGGTGAGGTTCACGTCGAGGATGCGGCGCCAGTCGTCGGGGCTCTCGTCCTCCACGCCGCCCGAGCCGGTGACGCCTGCGTTGTTGACCAGCACGGTGGGATCGCCGTGGCGGTCGCGGATCGTCGCAAAGGCTGCGGCCACCGATTCGGCGTCGGAGATGTCGCAGGCGATGCTGTCGGCTGCGCCCGCGGGGGTCTCCGACGAGACGTCGAGGCCGACCACGGTGTCGCCGTCGCGGCTGAGGCGCCTGACCACCGCCGAGCCGATGGCGCCGGCCGCGCCGGTCACCACCGCCACCCGGCGCATCCCCGACGGCTGCGCAGCCTGGCTGCTATCCACTGGCACCGTCATCCACTGGCACCGGTTCAGTCGCTCGCCCAGTGCTTGGCGCGCTCCACGGCGCGCTGCCAGTCCGCATAGGCGGCGTCGGCGGCGGCTCTCGCCGGGGCGGGCACTGCCTCGAAGTCGAGTTCCCAGTGCCCGGCTACCGCCTCCAGCGACGGCCATACCCCCGCCGCCAGCCCGGCGAGGTAGGCGGCGCCGAGCGCGGTGGCCTCCTGGAGCCTGGGACGCTGGACGACCGCGCCGAGCTGGTCGGCCTGGAGTCGCAGCATGGAGTCCATCACCGACGCGCCCCCGTCCACTCTCAGGCTGCGGACGCGGGTGCCGGTGGCGGCCTCCATGGCCTCCACCACGTCGCGGGTCTGATACACCATGGCCTCCACCGCCGCCCGAGCGATCTCCGCTCGTCCGGTGCCCCTCGTGAGCCCGACGATGGCGCCCCGCGCGTACGGATCCCAGTGGGGGCTGCCCAGCCCGGCGAAGGCCGGAACCAGATACACGCCGCCAGTGGAGTCGCACTGCTGTGCCAGTGCCTCGATCTCGGCTGCGTCCGCGATGATGCCGAGCCCGTCGCGGAGCCACTGGATCGCCGCTCCGGTGGCGAAGACGGCACCCTCCAACGCATACGTCGCCACCGGACCCTCAGGTGTGTCGAGCATCCAGGCGAGCGTGGTGAGCAGGCCGTCGGCCGGTGCCGGGAGTTCCGTGCCCGCGTTCATCAACACGAACGAGCCGGTGCCGTAGGTGTTCTTGGCGTCGCCCGGCGAGAAGGCGGCCTGACCGAACAGGGCGGCGTGCTGGTCGCCGGCCACCCCCGAGATCGGTATCTGTGCCCCGCAGGCCGCGCCCGGCCCGGTGACACCGAAGCTGCCGCTGGAGGCTCGCACCTCCGGCAGCGCTTCGATGGGCACGCCGAACATCGCGCACAGCTCCGGGTCCCAGCGCAGCGCACCGATGTCGTAGAGCATGGTTCGGCCGGCGTTGGTGGCGTCGGTGGCGTGGACCTCGCCGCCGGTGAGGTTCCACACGATCCAGCTGTCGACCGTCCCGAAGGCAAGGTCGCCTCCGGGCTCCACACCGCCCTCGTCGAGCATCCACTGCATCTTCGAGGCCGAGAAGTAGGGGTCGAGCACCAGCCCGGTGCGCTCACGCACCAGCGGCAGCGCCCCCTCACGCTCCAACTCTGCACACCGCGGCGCGGTGCGGCGGTCCTGCCACACGATGGCCCGATGCACCGGCTCGCCGCTGCGGCGGTTCCAGGCCACCACCGTCTCGCGCTGGTTGGTCACTCCGATGGCTGCCGGAGGCTCGGCCAGTGCGCCGGCCACCTCGGCCAGCGTCGACTGCACCGCCGCCCAGATCTCCGACGCGTCGTGCTCGACCCGACCGGGCATCGGGAAGTGCTGGGTGAACTCACGCTGGGCCGACGCGACGATGCGGCCGGACTCGTCGAATGCGATGGTCCGCACGCTGGTGGTGCCCGCATCGATGGCCAGAACGACGGTCATGGCGCTGATGAGAACAGGAGGCTCTCGGCCCGCTCCACGCCCGGATCGCGGCGCAGCGTCTCGGCCGTCTCCAGCATCGCCAGCATGGTACGGCGCCTCAGGAAGTCGTCCATGGTCAAGACGTGCTCGTGGCGCGCCATCACCATCACCTCGGCCGCGCAGCACTCGACACGATCGCTCAGAGGCTCACCCAACTCACGGGACTCGCCGACCACGTCGGCCACCTCCAGCGCCCGGCGACCGTGACGGCGCCACAGCCGCGCCGCGGCCGCATCGTCGATGCCGACGCGCGCCGCGCTGCGGTCGAAGCGGGCTCGCACGGCCTCGAAGGGCTCACCGAACCAGTGTCGGCTCAAGGCAGCCGGTTCGAGGCCGCACCGGCGCACCGCCTCCACCACCTCCTCGCCCACATTGAGACAGTCGCTGAGCTTGCCCCCGAGTATGGAGACGGTCCCCCTCTGCTCATCGGCCTCCACTGCGTGGCGGCGCGACAACTCGGTCCAGTCTCGGTCGGTGTCGGTGTCGGCGTCGATCACGAGGGCACGCACGCCGCAGCGGTAGGCGATCACATCGTCTGTGCCGAGCGGCCGGGGCAGCCGGAGCCGGGCGTTGGCCTGTTCGAGCAGGAAGTCCCGGTCGTCGTGGGTGATCGAAGCCTCCGCCTCCTCGACGCGGGTGTCGGTGGTGCCGATCAGCGAGCGGTGGCCCATCGGAATCACGTAGAAGAGCCGCTGGTCGTCGTCGAAGAAGGCCAGCACCCGCCCCGAGTCGGTCACCTGGGGCACCACGATGTGGGCGCCCTTCGAGTAGCACAGTGCCTGGCTGAGGGTGGTGCCGGTGAGCGCGGCGAGTTCGGTGGCCCGAGGGCCGGCCGCGTTCACCATCACCGCGGCATCGACCGGGTGCTGCTCGCCCGTCAACTGGTCGGTGACGGTGGCCCGCCAGCCTGAGCGGGCCCGCTCCGCGCCGTCGAGGCGCGCTCTCGACACGGCGACCGCTCCGTTGTCGATGGCATCGAGCAGGAGTTGCAGCACGAATCGGGCGTCGTTGTCGGCCAGCAGGTAGTCGGAGTACTCGACGGCGCCCTGCACATCGTCGGGGTCGATGGCGGGTTCGGCCTCCGCCACAGAACTCGACGACAGGAACCGGGGACGGTCGGTGGCGAATCGTCCCAAGGCCCAGTAGGCGTGCGCGCCGAGAGCCGCATAGGCAGGCGAGTACGGCGACGTGGCCCCCAATGCAGCCACGAAACGCACCTCCCGGATCCGGCTGGAGTACGAGCGGGCCAGCAGGTTGCGGGAGCGGCACAGACCGGCCACCAGACCCACGTCGTAGGACTGCAGGTACTTGAAGCCTCCCCAGATGAGGTTGGAGGACTCCTGGCTCACACCCGAAGCGAAGTCCTCGGAGTCGATGAGCGCCACCCGCAACCCGTGGGTGGCCAGCGCCAAAGCCGAGATGGCGCCGTTGATGCCTCCGCCCACGATCAGCGCGTCGTGATCCTGCCCGGTCAGCCGCTCCAGGCTCTTGTCCCGGGCCGCGGTTGCGTGGAACGCGCCATTGCGTCGTGTCACCGGCCCATTCTGCCCTGCGACTCAGAAGCAGCGCGGATAGGTGCAGACCCGTCGCATCGTGACGGGGTGACGCCCGCTCTTGTTCGCTCCGCTCACGGGCCGCTCGGGCCACGGCCTCGCCGTATGGAGCGCGTTCGCTCGCCAATTCGCTCGGCCTCTTAGAAATGTCGTGCTGTCCGACCCCAGCGGCGATGCCGCTGCCATGAAACCGATGCTTCGGCGGTGTCTAGTGCTGCGCGTGGCGTCTAGTGCCGGGGCGCGCCGTCTAATGCCGGGGCGCGCCGTCTAGTGCTGGGGCGCGGCGTCCACGGTCCTGGGCGCATCCGGGTCGGTGATCCACTCGGTCCAGGAACCGTCGTACACGGCCACATCGTCGTAGCCGGCGATGGCGTAGGCCAGCGCGGTGCCGCAGGCCCCGACCCCGCCACGGCAGTAGGCGATGGTGGGCTCCGGGGTGCACGCACCAGCTGCGGTCAGGCGGCGGCGGGCCTCGTCGGGGCGGGGCCAGGTGCCGTCGGCCGCCACGAACTCGATGCCGGGCGCGGTGATGCTGCCGGGGATGGCACCGCCGTCGGCCTCGCGGGCGCCGGCCATGCGTCCGTCCACAAGGCGTGTCGGTGTGCCCAACGCCGCCATCACGTCGCCGCGGGTGGCGTAGAGGCTCGGGTCGTAGCGGGGGGTGAACTGCGCCCGCGGATAGTGGGGCACCTCATCGTCGGTGGGGCGACCCTCGGTCAGCCACTTGTTGATGCCTCCGTTGAGCACGGCCACGGAGCGGTGGCCGTACACCCTCAACGCCCACCACAGCCGGGCCGCCACGGTCACATGCAGGTCGTCGTAGGTCACCACGAAGGTGTCATCGCCGATGCCGCGAGACGCCATCGCGTCGGCGAAGCGGTCCGGGGGAGCCAGCATCCAAAGGTCGGGCCGGTCCGGGTCGGCCAGGTCGGTGTCCCAGCGGGCATGGACCGCGCCGGGTATGTGGGCCTTGGCGTACTCGTCGTCGCCGTTGCGGGTATCGAACGGGCGCAGGTACCAGCGGCAGTCCACCGCCCGCACGGAAGGGTCGTCGAGGTGCTCGGCCAGCCACTGCGTGGATACGAGCGGTCCTTCACTCATGGGTTCAAGCTTGCCAGACGCCGCGTGCCGGGTCACGGTCGGTCACCGGAGACCGGCGATCACGACTCGACGATGTGGGGACGGATCTGCTCGGCCAGCAGGCGGATCCCGGCGTCGCGGTCGGGTCCGAACGTGTACCAGGCCAGTGGCAAGTCGAGGCCTGCGTCGGCGAAGGGCTCCAACCCCTCGATCACGTCATCGGGCGTGCCGGCCACCGCGAACGTGTCCACCAGGCTGTCGCTGATCACCTCCGCCCCGGCCTGCTCACCGCCCTCGGCGACCGCGGCCCGCACCGCGGCCACCGCCTCAGGATCTGCGCCGGCCTCATCGACCACCACCCCCTCAACACGGGCCAGGTAGTAGGCCAGCACCTGCTTCACCGCGTTGCGAGCCTGCCTGCGATCGGGGCCGACGCTGGTGAGGACGTTGGCGCTCAGCAACAGATCGTCGATGCTGCGCCCGCTTCGCGCCGCTCCGGCGGCGAGGCGGTCGCGGGCCCAGCGGGTGTAGCCCACGCTGGTGATGGCACCGAGCTGAACACCGTCGGCGAACTCGCCCGACACCTCCATCATCCGGCGGCTGACCGCGCCCACGTCCACCGGCACCGGCTGCTGCGGCGGCCGGTCGAGGCGCAAGCCCGGCACCACCGAGAACGTGGAAGGCACGAAGTCGAGCTCCTCGCCGGCGGTGAGGCGGCGCACTGCCCGCACCGCCTCGACAGTGTTGGTGAGGGGACGCCAGCCGGGCGGATCCATGCCGAAACGCCTCACCGTCCATTCGGCCGCACCCAGCCCGTAACGCAGCCG
>JAJDZO010000214.1 GCA_022824605.1 Acidimicrobiia bacterium | reverse complement strand
TGCGCACCGACGACGCTCCCAGCAGCAAGGCGGCCGCCACCATGGCCACCACCAATCCCGCCAACAGCGATCGGTGCCACCAGGCCGACACCATGGCTAACCGTCACCGCCTCGGGCCGCCGCGGTGACCGCGGTCGATGCGGCCAGGCGCCATCGGGGTGAGCTCACGCCAGAACCTCGCCGCCGGCGAGCGCGCCTGCGCCGCGGAACTCGGCGGCCTCGCCGAGTTGCTCCTCGATGCGCAGCAACTGGTTGTACTTGGCCACCCGGTCGCTGCGGGCCGGAGCCCCGGTCTTGATCTGGCCGCAGTTGGTGGCCACCGCCAGATCGGCGATCACCGTGTCCTCAGTCTCGCCGCTGCGGTGCGACATCACCGCGCCGTAGCCGCTGCGCTGGGCCAGCTCGACGCAGTCGAGGGTCTCGGTGAGCGAGCCGATCTGGTTGACCTTCACCAGGATCGAGTTGGCAACGCCGTCTCGCATCCCGCGGGCCAGCCGCTCCGAGTTGGTCACGAACAGGTCGTCGCCCACAAGTTGCACCCGCTCGCCCACCGCGGCGGTGAGTTCCGCCCAGCCCGTCCAGTCGTCCTCGGCCATGCCGTCCTCCACGGACACGATCGGGAACTGCTCACAGAGGCTCTCCAGCGCAGCCACCATCTCGCTCGGATCCAGCGTGCGGCCCTCGCCGGCCAGCACGTAGCGGCCGTCGGCGAAGAACTCGGTCGAGGCCACATCCAATGCGAAGCCGACATCGTCTCTGAGCGCGAGTCCGGTCCGCTCGGTGGCCTCGGCCAGCAGAGCCAGCGCCTCGGCGTTGGAGCTGAGGTTCGGGGCGAACCCGCCCTCGTCGCCGAGACCGGTGGACAGGCCCCGGCCCTTCAGCACCGCCGACAGCTCGTGGTAGATCTCCACGCCCCAGTGCAACGCCTCGGAGAAGGAGGCGGCGCCCGTCGGGACCACCATGAACTCCTGGAAGTCGACGTTGTTGTCGGCGTGTGCGCCGCCGTTGAGCAGGTTCAGCATCGGAACCGGCAGCACATGGGCGTTGGCCCCTCCGACGTGGCGCCACAAGGGAACCCTCAACTCGGCGGCCGCAGCCCGGGCGGTGGCCAGCGACACACCGAGAATGGCGTTGGCCCCCAAGCGGCTCTTGGCGTCGGTGCCGTCGGCATCGACTAGAGCGGAGTCCACGGTGCGCTGATCGGCGGCGTCGAGACCGCTGACCGCGGCGGCCAGATCGCCGTTGACGTTGGCCACCGCGTTGAGCACGCCCCGGCCCCGCAGCCGGCTGCCGCCGTCACGCAATTCGACGGCTTCGAACGCTCCCGTGGACGCACCCGACGGCACCATGGCCCGGCCCACCGAACCCGACTCCAGCTCGACATCGACTTCCACGGTGGGGTTGCCGCGCGAGTCGAACACCTCTCGCGCCCGGACTGCCTCAATTCGACTCACCGGCGAACCTCCGGTCGTTGACGACGCCGCGCCGAAGTCGGCTCGACATCACGGTCGGGCGCCGCTCCGCTTGAATACCTCGGCGTCCGTCGGTGCGAAGCGAGATTCTAGCCGGGGGCCTGCTCCAGTGTGCGATAGCGGTGCTCGGCCCGCTCGGTGGCCGACCGGAGGGCGTCCTCGGGGTCGATCCTCAGGCGCCGGCCCAGCTCCACCACTGCCAGCAGAAGATCGCCGAGGCTCTCTTCGTCGGGAGCGCCGCGAAGCTCGGTCAGGTGCTGCTCGGTCTCGGCGAACTCGTTGTCACCCCGGTCGGCGTCGAGGAGCCCTGCGGTGGCGGCCCGCTTCTGCACCTTCACCGCCCGCAGCAGCGCTGGCAGCGTCGCCGGTATGCCGTCCATCACCGAGTCGCGCCCCTTCTCGTGCAGCTTGATGGCGTCCCACATGCCGCGCACCGCGTCGGCGTCGTGGGCCTCGGCGTCACCGAACACATGGGGGTGGCGGGCCACCAGCTTGGTGCGAACCTCTCGGGCCACGTCAGCGATGTCGAACGCATCGCGCTCGGAGGCCAGATGGGCCTGGAACCAGACCTGGTACAGCAGGTCGCCGAGCTCCTCGCACAGATGCTGGTCCAGATCCCGGACGTGGCTGCCGTCGCCGTCGTCTTGATCGACGCGGGCGTCGAGAGCCTCCAGCACCTCGTAGGTCTCCTCCAGCAGATAGCGCCGCAGGCTGTCATGGGTCTGCTCACGGTCCCAGGGGCACCGCTCGCGCAGGGTTCTCACCAGCTCGTCGAGACCGGCGATCGCTTCGATCAGGCCGCGGCCATCGTCGCCGATGCCGGAGCGCGAGTCGCCGCCAACGGCGTCGTCACCGCCAGCGGCATCGGAGTCCACTGGTGCCTGCTTCTCGGTCAGCCGAGCGGCTCGGCGACCACGCTGAACTGTTCGGGAACCCAGTAGCCGTAGCGCTCATCGATGCGCACCTGAGACGCATACTTCGCCACCACCGTGTCCTGCAGTTCCACCAGCAGCTGCTGACGCTCGGCCTGCACCGCGGCCTCAGCTCGGTCGGCAGCGGCCGCCTCGGCCTCCGCAGCCATGCGGCCGAGCTGCTCGTCGTCGAGCTGGGGATGATTCTCGGAGGTGGCCGCACCCGTACTGATCACGTCGATCACATGGAAGCCGTACTGCGACTCGGCCACCACCACCTCGCCGGGAGCAGCCGCGTAGGCGGCCGCCTCGAACGGCGCCACGAAGGACCCCTCGGCCACGCAGCCGAGATCGCCGCCCTGTGATCCGCTTCCCGGATCCAGAGACAGCTCGGCGGCCAGAGCCCCGAACTCCGCGCCGGAGTCGAGACTGGCCAGCACGGCGTCCGCCTCTGCTTGCGACTCCACCAGAATGTGACGCGAGCACAGGTGACGGCCGGCGCCGCTCATCGGCACGGCGGGCGCCTCGCGCTCAACCCATTCGATCGCGGCCCGGGCAATCGCCCGATGGTGGATCACCACGTCGCCGCCGGGGGCGCCCGGCACGAAGGAGGGGTCGGCCTCGGTGATCTCGGCGACCGCCTGCGACTCGTGGGCGTTGGACACCGCCACTCCCCGCTCGGCCAACTCCAGTTCCACCGCGGCGAAGAACAACCATTCGCTCAACCATTCGGCCGCCTGTTCGCGAGCGGCAATGGCGGAGTTGTCGGGATCGGTGGTGGCCAGGTAGGCGTCGAGATCCTCGGCGGCGTACTCCGTGCCGCCAACCTCGGCAGCCGCCGGTGAGGACGCGCTGCAGCCGGTCGCCAGCACCAGCACCGTCGCGGCGGCGGCTCCGACCGCGGCGAGAGGGCGAACGAGGCTCACGAAGTCCGAACCCTAGAGGACGCGCCCGCCGATGGCACCGCCTCGCTACCGGGTTGGGCAGGCGAGGGCGCGGTGGTGACCACGCCGGTCAGCAGCTCCACCAGCTGGTCGACAACCGGACCGGCGTCGCCCCCAAGGGGAACGTGCAGCTCCCGGGAATCCTCCTTGAGGACGGCCCGGTCTCCATAGAGCCGACGAAGCCGCACCCGGCGACTGGCGGGCAGATCGACCGGCGCGAGACGGGCCGCATAGCCCTGCCTCGACAGAGCGCCGTGGCCCCGGCGGGTCACCACCACCTCACGCACCCCGGCCGCCAGGCACTCCACTCTCAGCCTGCCGATGGACAGCAGCGACTCGGCCGGATCAGGGACAGGGCCGAACCGGTCGGTCCACTCCGAGCGGATGTCGTCGAGCTCGTGGTGGTCGGTCACCGAGGCCAGCCGCCGGTAGGCCTCCAGGCGGGCCGCTTCCCGGCTGATGTAGTCGGCGGGGATGTGAGCGTCGACGGGCACCTCGATGGTCACATCGGGCGGGTCCGCCACGGTCTCGCCCCGAAGCTCGGCCACGGCCTCGTTGACCAGGCGGCAGTAGAGGTCGTAGCCGACCGCGGCGATGTGTCCCGACTGGGCGTCGCCCAGCAGGTTGCCTGCGCCGCGGATCTCCAGGTCGCGCATGGCGATGCGGTAGCCCGACCCGAGCTGGGTGGCCTCGCCGATGGTCTTGAGCCGCTCGTAGGCGTCCTCGCTCAACACGCTGTCGGCGGGATGGAACAGGTAGGCGTAGGCCCTTCGCCCGGAGCGGCCCACCCGGCCCCGGATCTGGTGCAGCTGACCGAGCCCCAACCGGTCGGCGCGGTCCACCACCAGAGTGTTGACCGTGCCCATGTCGATGCCGGACTCGATGATGGTGGTGCATACCAGCACGTCGTAGCGGTAGTCGGCGAAGTCGAGCACCACCCGTTCGAGGGTGCCCTCGTCCATCTGGCCGTGGGCCACCGCCACCCGAGCCTCCGGCACCAGCGAACGCACCCGCTGGGCTGCGTGCTCGATGTCGGCCACCCGGTTGTGGACGTAGAAGACCTGCCCCTCGCGCAGCAGCTCACGTCGGATCGCCTCGGCCACGGGCCGGTCGGCATGCTCGCCCACATAGGTGAGGATCGGCTGGCGGTCCGCGGGCGGGGTGTCGAGCAGCGACATGTCGCGGATGCCGGTGAGGCTCATCTCCAGCGTCCGCGGCACCGGCGTGGCGGTGAGGGTGAGCACGTCCACATCGGCCCGCATCGACTTGATGGCCTCCTTGTGGCGGACGCCGAAGCGCTGCTCCTCGTCGATCACCAGAAGGCCCAGACGCTTGAAGCTCACGTCGGCCGACAGCATCCGGTGGGTGCCCACCACCACATCCACCTCTCCGGCCTCAAGGCCCCGCAGCACCTGGCGAGTCTGGGCCGGGGTCAGGAACCGGCTCAGAGTCTCGACTCTCACCCCGAACGGTGCGCAGCGGTCGCGGAACGTCTGGGTGTGCTGCTGGGCCAGCAGGGTGGTGGGCACCAGCACGGCCACCTGGCAGCCGTCGTGCACCGCTTTGAAGGCGGCCCGCACCGCGATCTCGGTCTTGCCGAACCCCACATCGCCCACGATCAGGCGGTCCATGGGCACCGACCGCTCCATGTCTCGCTTCACGTCCTCGATGGCTGTGAGCTGGTCGCGGGTCTCGGAGTACTCGAAAGCGTCCTCCAGCTCGCGCTGCCACGGCGTGTCGGGCCCGAAGGCCCGGCCGTCGGCCGTCATGCGCGTCTGGTAGAGCACCACCAGCTCCTGGGCGATCTCGGCCACCTCCCGACGCACCCTCCCCTTGGTGGCCGACCAGTCCGAACCGCCCATGCGCGACAGCGACGGGGACTCTCCGCCGGTGTAGTGGCGGATCGAGTCGATCTGGTCCGACGGCACGTAGAGGCGGTCGCCGCCCCGGTAGGCGAGCAGCAGGTACTCGCGCTCATGGCCGCCGATGTCGCGGCGCACCATCCCCTCGAACCGGGCCACCCCGTGATGTTGGTGAACCACGAACGCACCCGGTGCGAGGTCGGCGAGGAAGCGGCGCTGGTCGCGAGAGCGGGCCTTGGGCGCCCGGTGGGTGCGCCGCCGACCGGTCACGTCGGTCTCCGCGAGCACGGCCAGCTTGATGTCGCCGAGCACCGCGCCCCGGTCGAGATCGGCGTCGGTCGCCTCGACGCGGGCGCCGTGGTCGGCCAGCAGCGCGCTCAGCCGCTCGGCGGTGGCGCCCGGAGCGGCCAGCACCGTGCGGTATCCCTGCCCGCCAAGTTCACGCAGGCGGTCCGCCAGCGGTTCGAGGCCGGCGTGGGTGCGGTCCCAGCCGGATGCGGCCAGCAGCGGCGTGCCCGCGGAGTCGGGCGCGGCGGGCAGCATCCACACCGGCGCGGTGACGCCCGCGAGAAGACCCTCGAAGCCGCGGTGCAGCCGGGGCATGCCGGCCGCGTCGGTGCCCCAGGTCTTGGCCAACCCGGTGGCCAGGTCCTCCTCCTCGGCCAGGATCTCATCGGCACGGTCACCGAGCCGGCGGGGCTCCAACAGCACCACCGCCCCGCTGTCCCCCACCAGGTCGGGCACCACCGCGGGCTGTTCGACCAGCCACGGCCACCACGACTCCATGCCCTCGAACAGCGCTCCGTCGGCCAGCCGGTCCCATTGCTCACGACCCCACGGCTGGCTCGCCACCAGGGAGGTGGCCCGCCTGCGCATGGCCGCATCGGGTCTCAGCTCGCGGGCGGGATACACCTCGAACGAGTCCAGCGACGCCACCGAGCGCTGATCACCCACCGAGAACTCGGCGATCCGGTCGACGTCGTCGCCCCAGAAGTCGATGCGCACCGGCGCAGCGGCCGTGGATGCGAACACATCGACGATCGAGCCCCGCACCGCCATCTCGCCTCGGTGCTCCACCTGATGCTCACGCCGGTAGCCGAAATCCGACAGGCGCCGCACCAGCTCGGACTGGTCGACGATCTCGCCTCTACGCACGGTCACCGGCGCGGTGGCGGAACCAGGGTCCACGAACTGAGCCAGCGCCCGAGCGGAGACGACCACCACCGCCGGTGCGCCGGCGGGGTCCGCCATGCGGTGCAGCACTCGGCAGCGCCGACCCATCGTTTCCACCGACGGACTGACCCTCTCGAAGGGCAGGGTCTCCCAGGCGGGCAGCTCCTCGACCTCGCCCGGCCCGAGGAAGGCGGCGATGTC
>JAJDZO010000300.1 GCA_022824605.1 Acidimicrobiia bacterium | reverse complement strand
GGGCCCTGCTAGATCACTTCGCAGAGGCCGTTAACGGGCGCACCGTGGACGAACTCGTCGTGCACGCACCCTTCTATGACCACCGGTGTGAGGCACTCGCCGAACTGATCCAGCGCACGTCGCCGGCGACGCTACAGGTGCTCTTGCAGGAGCATCGCACCTCGGTGGACCCTCAACGACTCACAGCCGTGCTCGATGCTGCCCCCGGGCACATCGACGTTCGGTCCGTGCAGGCCCCGGACACGGGAACCTTCCTGCATGCCAAGTTCCTGATCGCTCGCTCCGAGGGGATCGCGATCTGTTTACAGGGCTCACCGAACATCTCTTCGTCTGCCCTTCTCCGTGCTTACCCCAACGGCAACATCGAACTCGCGAACCTCCTGATCGGTGAACGGACGGCCTTTGACCACCTCATCAACAGCCTCGTCGTCAGCCCCGATCCGATCGACATCACTCAGCTCGGCCTTAGCCTCACAATCGACGGCGACGACGATGAGCACGGGTCCCCGTCGCGGTATGCCGCTACGGAACTCTCATGGGCAGCCCCCAGGCTGAGCGGCATCTTCGACCGAGCGGTACTGGTGCCCCCGCAGCTCGTCATCGATGGCGCCGTAGTCGCCGAGGTCGCATGGGAATTGAGCGAGCCCTCCGCCAGCAGGACCAGATTCGCGGTGAGCCTTGACGAGGAGGCCGCATCTGCGCTCAACGGCGTCGCTGCGGTGCGCTTCATCTTCGAGACGGGCGAGGAGACCTTGCCCACGTTCCCGTACCACGTCAACGCACTGAACGCCCTGGCGTCAGGCCAGGCACGCACAGACCTCCTCAAGCAAGCTGGTGACCTCGATCTCGGGGACGCCGAACTCGAAGAACTGCTGGCACAACTCGATGCGGCCTTAGTTGTCGACCGCGGGAGCATCTGGCGGATGCTGAAGCGCAAGGCGCCCGAAGCAAGCGACGACGACTCTTCGATTTCGATCGCGTGCGACGAACTGGATTGGGACACCATCCAGTCGCATCCGAAACTGGCTCAGTACCGAAACTGGGATCAACGCTCCGCGTCGGATCCCACTGATCTCGGGATACTCCTCACATCGATAGCCGAGCGGTTCGAGGCCGATGTGCGGCGGGCCCGAACGGGCGATTCGGGAGCGGATGGGCCCGACTCGTCCCCTGATGGGCTCGATGATCTGGCCAAGGAGATCGAGGCTGAAGACGAGGAGGCTGCTGAGGAGAACGACGCCGTACAGGAGCAGCGCCGGTTGAGTCTACGATCGAGAGCCAAGCGGCAGTTCCACAGCTTCGTCAAGCGGTTCGTGAACGGACTCACCGACGAAGAATTCACTCGATACGTCGGACCACCTGTCATCGTTCCCAGCTACGTCATATTCAACCATCTGTGCTGGAAGCTCATACAGATCGACCTAGCCGACCCCATGCGAATCATCAACGCTCAGACGGCCCTCTGGAAGTTCTTCTGGGGGGACAAGAACGAGTCCGGATACTTCGCAGCACTCAGCACCGCCGAACAGGAAGCCGCACTTGACATTCTTGACCGCCACCATTCCGAGGCGGTCCTCCTTTGCTCGCTATTCCAAGCCCACGCGCATACCCAGCACGAACCAGACGACAGAACGCTCGTCGAAATACGCGACATGTGGCGCACGGTGCTTCCTCACCCGCTGTGGCAGCCGACTGAGCCGGCCCTGGACGACTCGACGGCTCTGCTCCGACACTCGTGCAAGACGACGCATGACCTAATCGAGAAGCTCGACACCCTCGCGTCGTACGTCTCTGATGGCGAGCCGCTAGCCACTGTCGGTCTGGCCCTCGGTTGCCGATCCGAACGGGTCTCCATCACGTCCGGGCGAGTGAACCGCGGTTCGCTTGGGCCCCAGAATGTGCCCATCTACACCATCGAAGATCCCGACGCTTCCCTCACGCCCCGCTCGGCGCGGCATGCCTTTTCGTCGCTGGCCGCGCTACAGCCTGAAGCTGAATACATCCGACTTGAGGACCGGTCACACGACGTCATCGCCTTCGCTGACTTCCGCAATGACGACTTCCTCTATGTGAATCGCGCGACTGACGACAGCGAGGTTCTTGGTCCGCCGGCCACCGAGACGCCTCCTTGGCGCACCGCGCTGGCATCGCTCTATGACATGGCTGGGGCCGAAACCGCTATCACTTGATGCCGAGCAAGGCAGCGTCCCGCCGAGTGGTGGGGTTTGAGGTGGTCGGAGGGGTCCACCATTAGTGGCTCTTCGCGAATGAGGTCGGAGTGGGGGTGGTGGGGGTCCGCGGCTGAACGCGAGGGATCCCCCAGAATCGGCGCCGCCAAGGCAGCCGAAGACCTGGAGGATCCCTGTGGAGTGCGACCCCTGCGCGCGTCTGTGAGCTGTTGGTGGGACTGGGAGGTGTGGAGGTGCTCGGCGTCGGCGACGAGGACGGGGCGCCGCTGGGGGTGCACATCCGCCGAACCGCGCCCAGACCGGACTGTGAGCGCTGTGGCGGGCTGTTGTGGTCCGACGGTGAGCGGGAGGTGGAGTTGGTGGACCTGCCGGCGTTCGGCAGGCCCGTTCGGTTGGTGTGGCACAAGCGGCGGTGGCGCTGCCCGCAGCCGCGGTGCTCGGCGGGGACCGTCACCGAGCAGGACCCTGAGATCGCGCCGCCGCGGGGGAAGCTGACTGCCCGGGCGGGACGCTGGGCGACGCGCCAGGCCGGCAGGGCGCGTCCCGTCGACGAGGTCGCCGCAGAGCTGGGCTGCAGCTGGCACCCGGTCAACGCGTCGGTGCGGCGCTGGGGCTCGGCGCTGCTCGAGGCCGACACCGCGAGGATCTCCGAGGTAGAGGCGCTGGGACTGGATGAGACCCTGATGGGACGCCGGGGCCGGTTCCGCGCCAAGTCCTGGTCGACCAGCATCGTCGACGTCGGCCGGCCAGCTGCTCGACATAGTCCCCCGCCGCACCGCTGATGGGCCCACAAGGTGGCTGATGGGCCGACCCCGCTGGTGGCTCGATGAGATCCGCTGGGCGGTGCTGGACC
>JAJDZO010000327.1 GCA_022824605.1 Acidimicrobiia bacterium | reverse complement strand
CCGGCCGCCGTGGTCATCGCTCAGCCCAATGGCTGCGACGCTTGACGAGCACTGTGCGCTCCAGTTCGCAGACCACATCGCCGCGCTGGTTGCGGCCCCAGTGCTTGAACCTCACTGCACCAGCGTCCGGATGTTCGGGCGAGTCGGCCACCTCGAGCACCTCGGTGTAGGCCGTGATCGTGTCGCCGTGATGAACCGGCACGGCGAAGCGGACATTGTCCAACCCCAACTCGGCCAAGGCGTTGTCGGAGGCGTCCTGGCTGGCCAGCCCGACCGTGATCGATGCGGTCACCAGCCCGAAGACCAGCCGGCCGTCACCCAGAGGCGAGCCTCGCAGGTACTCCTCGTTCCAGTGGCCCTGGGCGGTGTTCATCACCTGCTTGGACACGAGGTTGTTCTCCACCTCGTCGACGGTGGCGCTGCGGGCGTGGCGCATCCGCTGACCGGGCGAGAAGTCCTCGAAGTAGTTGCTGTCGCCGGTCAGCGCCGAGAGTCCGGTCATGGCACTTGGAAGCTATCGGTTGCCGACCGTCACCGGCCTGCAGCGCTAGCCGCCGGGGTGGCCGCGATCTGATCGAGGATCGGCAGCAGGTACCGAGCGAAGGCCCGAGGGTTCTCCTGCATCGGGAAATGGCCGAGATCGGCCATCTCGGTGTGCGATGAGCTGGCGATGGCGCGGTGGGCCTCAAGTCCGGCCTCGACGGTGGCGGTGTAGTCGTAGGCGCCGTTGAGGATGTGCACGGCGACGGTGGAGGTGTCGATCTCGTCGGCCCGGTCGCGGATGTCGTGCTCGACCATGTAGTAGTGCAGGTCGCCGAGGAACGCCGGCGGCCAGCCGGCCGAGTAGACCTGCGACACCTCCTTGACGTAGGGCTCGGGCGAGGTCGGCGCGCAGAGCCCCTCCATCATGCGGGCCTTGGAATGGTTGCTCACCTGCGGGTGCCACATTCCGACGAACATCTCGGGATCGCCGCCGACGTGCAGGGCGCCCTCCAGCGCGATCACGGCCCGGAAGTCTTCGGGATGACGCAACGCCAGATCCAGCGCCAGCAGCCCGCCCACCGAGCAGCCCATGAACACGGGCCGCTCCAGCGACAGTGCTTGCGACAACGCCAGCGGAACCTGGCGCAGGAAAGCGCCGCGCAACTGGTAGCGCTGCTCCCACCAGCGGCTGTGCACCGGGGGCACGGACTTGCCGTGGTACGGAAGGTCATAGGCGATCAGCCGGAAGCGGTCGGTGATCTCGGGCACCTCGAACAGGTGGCGGTACTGGACTCCGTGCGCTCCCGCGGTGTGCTGCAGGAGCATCGGGATCCCGTCGCCGGCCTCCTCGTAGTAGATGCGATGGTCGCCGCCGTCGAGCGCGAGATGCACGTACCGGCCGACGGGGCTGTCGTGGCGGGGCACCTCCCCCTCCTCGACCGCGGCAGCCCGCGGTGAGCCCTCCGGCGCTCGCAGCAACTCGACGGCCCGCTCCAGCGCAGGCATGTACTGCCAGAACAGCACAGGGTCGGTGTCGCCGAGCTGCAGGCCGGCCTCGCCGAAGGCCACCAGGACCGGGATCTGGGCGAAACGTGGCGGTGGCGACGTGAGCAGCTGAGCCCAGGTCTCGGTCGATCCCGCCAGGCTGATCACTCCGACTCCGGCCTCGGGCACCCCGGCGACGATCTCGCCGTCGGCCGCGCTGAAGCCGACCAGATCCGTGCCGACACTCAATCTCAGCCCGCCGGTCCAGCCCCGCACCGCGAGACGCATCTCGCCGTCAGCAGCGCATGTCGCCGCGAACTCCTGCTCACCGGGCAGAGTCATCGCCAGACCTCCCTCGACCGACCCATTTCAACCTTGACTGCTGCCATCAGCGCAGCGGAGTGGGGGGAAGCAGCGAGTCCGACACGAGCCGCAGCATAATCTCGCTGGTTCCCTCGAAGATCTTGGTGAGCCGGGCGTCGCGCCAGTAGCGCTCAATGGGCAGATCGGTGGTGTAGCCCGCGCCGGCATGGATCTGCAGGGCCTCGCTGGTGACCCGCTCGGACATCTCCGCGGCCAGGTACTTGACCATGGCGCCCTCCATGGCCGCCGCCGACGCGCTCTGGTAGCCGCCGAGGTCGGTGTTGGCCGCCGCCTGGTACATCAACGCCCGGCAGCTCTCGATCTCGGCGGCCATCTGCGCGATCTTGAACCGCACCGCCTGAAAGTCGCCGATCGGCCGGTCGAACTGCTTGCGCTGCTGCACATACGCGATGGAATCCTCCAATGCGCCCCGGGCCAGCCCGATGGAGCGGGCCGCGGTGTGGATGCGCGGAACGGTCATGGCCGCCGCCGTCTGCTTGAAGCCCTCCGCGCCGGGGCGGCTCGACGCGGCGGGGTCGGCGCCGATGAGGCAGTCGTCGGGCACGAAGCAATCGTTGAACGACAACTCGTACGTGCGCCACCCGTGGTAGCCGATCTTGCGTATCGCCGTTCCGGTGCAGCCTTCGGTGAAGGAGCCGCGGGGCTTGTGGACCACGAAACGCCGGATGCCGGAGTGGCGATTGGCCGGGTCGTAAGGCGTGGTTCGGGCCACCACCACGATGGCGTCGGCCTGATCGGCGAACGTGCACCACATCTTCTGGCCGTTGAGCAGCCAGCCGCCGTCGGTCCGCTCGGCGCGGGTGCGGATCGAGGCGATGTCGGATCCTGCGTCGGGCTCGGACATCGCGAAGGCCATGAGCCATTCGCCCCTCGCCGCCAGCGGCAGCAGCTCAGCCCTCTGACGTGCATCCAGCATGGAGGCCATGGCTGCTCTGGCGATGATGCTGGCCACGCTCATCCAGGCCCGGGCCAGTTCCTCGGTGACGAGGGCGTACTCGAACACGCCGAGTCCCAAACCGCCGTCGGACTCGGCGATGGTCACGCCGAAGAACCCCAGTTCGCCCATCTCGGCGCGCAGTTCGTCGGGGATGACCCCCTGCTGTGGATCCAGTTCGTTGGCGATGGGAAGAACCCGTTCGGTGGCGAACGCTCGGGCGATCTGTTGGATCTCGACCCGCTCGGTGGTGCGATAGGCCGCCGGGATGGGCGGCCGCGGATCGACCAGTCGCCTAGGCATGCGAGTCCCTTCGACTCTTGGAGCGGGCGGCTTCCACCTGCTAGCGGACCCGCTTGGCGACCAGGTTGGTGCGCTGGTAGGTGAGCACCGTCTCGCCGCGCTGGTTGCGGGCCTCGGTGCGCCAGGTGACCACCCCCGTGCTCGGACGGCTGGCGGACTCACGCGCTGAGGCGACCACCGAGGATGCGGTGATCGTGTCACCGGGATGCACCGGAACGCCGAAGTCCACGCCGGACATTCCCAGGAACGGTCCGCCCACTTCGCTGAGATCCTCGACGGAGAGCCCGACCACGGTGCACAGCACGAGCATCGGGTTGACCACCGCGTCGGGATGCCCGTGCGCCTTGGCGAACTCGGCGTTGAGATACATCGGGTTCCAGTTGCACACCGCCGAGCAGAACAGAACATTGTCGGCGGCGGCGATGGTGCGGCCCCAATGGTGCGCGAACTCCCGGCCCGGCGTGAAGTCCTCGAACTGGTGGCCCTTGGCGACGACTGGGAAGGAGTCGAAATCGACTTCGGTGCTCATCGCCGCCGGAACCGTCGCCGCGTCACGCCGATGCTGCCGCGTGCGGACAGGCATCGACGGGCATGGCGGTGAGGCCGTTGAACCACACGCTGTTCATCGGCGTCGGCGGCCCGGTCAGCTCGATGTCGGGCAGACGGCGGTACAGCTCCTCGAGCAGGCAGCGCAGCTGGGTGCGAGCCAGCGCCGCTCCCAGGCAGAAGTGCGGTCCGGTGCCGAAGGCCAGGTGGGCATCGGCGTTGGGGCGCAGGATGTCGAAGCGGTGCGGATCGTCGAACACCTCTTCGTCGCGGTTGGCCGAGATGTACGACATGTAGATCTTGTCGCCCTTGGCGATCGGCACGCCTCGCATCTCGGTGTCGCAGGTGGCGGTGCGACAGAACTGCATCACCGGCGGCGAGTGCCGCAGCACCTCGTGGATGGCGTTGGGCATGCGTCCCTCAAGGTCCTCGAGCAGCAGCGCCTTCTGGTCGGGATGCTCGTCCATCAACCGCACGAAGTGGGCGGTGGTGTTGCGGGTGGTCTCATGGCCGGCGATCGACAGGGTCAGGAAGAACTGGGTGATCTCCTGGCGCTCCAGGCGACGGCCGTCGACCTCGCCATGCAGGTATTTCGCCAGCATGGTGTCATCGCCGAGATCCTCCGCGGCCTGCACGATCTCGTCGAGGAACACGAACAGCATGATGTTGTCGTGCTCGAAGTTCTCGTTGAACTCGACGTTGGCCACGTTGTTGCCGAGAGTGAGGTACTCGTCGCGCCGGTCCTGGGGGACGCCCATCAGCTGGCACAGCAGGATCATGGGCAGATCGGCGGCCACGTCGAACACGAACTCGGCGGTGCCGCGGGCAGCCAGCTCCTCGACGACCTGCTGGGCCTGCTCGCGGATGAAGGGCTCCAGCGCGGCCACCTTGCGAGGCGTCATGCCGGGCTGCACCAGCCGGCGGAACTGGGTGTGCTGGGGCGGGTCCATGCCCATAAGCCCTGACCGTTGAGCCTCCAGAACGATGGGATTCTCTTTGGGGTTGGTCCACAGCACCGAGTTCTCCCAGGCGGAGAAGCGGGCCGGATCCTTGGAGGCCTCGGCCACATCGGCGTATTTCGACAGCACCCAGTAGCCCGGGCAGTTGAAGCGGGGGTGCTGCGGGTCGGGCGGCGGGTTCCAGAAGACGGGCGCCTCGCGGCGCAGCACCTCGAAATACTCATGGGGCGGCTTGCCCAGGCGCTCCATGTCGCCGTGGCTGGCCAGATTGATGTCACCGGGCTTGAGGCCGTTGGTGCTCATTGGTGTTGCTCCCTTGCGGTCGAGGGGGTCGGAGATCAGATGATGCTGAGCGTGGACAGGAACTCGCCCACCAGGCGGACGTCGCCGTCGACCTCGCACGAGGATCGCCACGGCGTGCGACCCGTGCCCCACGCCACGAAGTCGGTGGCCGCCGAGGTTACGGTCACCTCGCCGTCATCGCCCTCGGTGACCACCAGGCCGCCGGACTCCTCCGATCGGCTGACCGTCCGGGTGCCGCCGCCGGGGCCGGTGAGGTTGATGGTCACCGGTGCGTGGAGCGCCTCTTCGAGTTCGGGGCCCTGCATCTGGGGCAGACCCATGAACATCCACTCGATCACCGGATCCATCTCGTCGTCGGTGACGGGCGGCAGGTCCCGCTCGATGGGGCCCCGCGGGGCGGTGAGGTCGAGGTAGAGGTGGCTGAAGTGGTCGAACGCCCAGCCGTTGGCTCCCGCATGAATCGGGTAGGTGCCCAGGCCCGGCACCTCGATCTCGGTCGAGGCCAGCGGCTCCTCCTGCAAGCCGGGAAGGCGGGTGAGCCGCTCCGCACCGAAGTGCTCGAACTCCTCCAGAACTTCGGCGGTGGTCCAGCCGCTGCGCATGTCGACGTGGATGTCGTGCTGGCGCTCGCGATCGCTCGGCAGAGGCTCCAGCTCGGGAGGGTCGGGCAGAGGATCGACCAGGAAGCGGGCTCCGTCGGCCAAGTGAGAGATCACGTCGCGTACCCGCCAGCCGGCGCACGCCGAGGGCGCGATCCATTCGGCATCGCTGAACGTCTTGGCGACGTCCACGATGCGGTGGTGAAAGGCCTCCAATGCAGCAACTGCTTGTTTTGACATTCGCGAATGCTCATGCCGTCGGAGGCGTTTGTCAAGCACGGACCATCGCGGCCCCGCCATTCGGCGGTGCCGGCGAGTGATCCTTGCCGGGCTGAAGACCCGACGCACAGGGCATGGCAGTTAGTCTGCGCGCGTGTCCAAGCGTGCTGTTGGGGCTGCGGTTCGCGTCCTTCGCTCCGAACGCTACGACGTGATCCTGGCGGTCTGTACCGCGACCGTGGTGCTGACGGTCACCGGCGTGGATGCCTTGACCGCGGTATCAGGCCTTGTCGGGCTGATGCTGGTGACGGGCACGCTGATCGAGACATCGGTGCGAGAACAGCACCGGTTGCGGGCCTGGATCCTGCTGGTGGTGCTGGTGTGCGTCGCGGGGATCGAGCTTGCAATCGTCGGGTCGTCCGACGCGCTGCTGAGTCCCGCCATCGTGATGCTGATGGGTCTCGGCGCGGCCTTCGCCGTCACCCGCAACGTGCTGAGGGTGCCCTACCCCGGCACTACATCGCTAGCGGCGTCGGGCTGCGCGTACCTGCTCATCGGATACTCCTTCGCGAGCCTCTACCTGCTGGTCGACCGAGCCACCGCCGACAGTTTCCTATTGTCGGGGGAGGCACTCACGCCCGAGTCGTCGATCTACTTCAGTTTCGTGACGTTGACGACCCTGGGATTCGGCGACCTGACCCCGGCGCCGTCGAGCGGCCGCACGCTGGTGACGCTGGAAGCCATGCTCGGACAGGCCTACATCGCGGTGGCGGTGGCCCGCCTCGTGGCCGGAATGGCCGTCGGATCCAACGAGTCCGACCGGAGCGACCAGGGGGCCGAATCAGGCCGCTGAGTGGCCGCGCTGGGTCTCAGACGTTCAGCAGATCGCGAGCGCCGGTGTCGCTGGAGGGGTGGCGCAGCTTCGACATCGCCCGGGCCTCGATCTGGCGGATCCGCTCCCGGGTGAGGTTGAAGTGCTCGCCGACCTCCTCCAGCGTGCGGGGCTCGCCCCGGTCGAGGCCGAAGCGCAGCTTGAGGATGTCACGCTCACGCTCGTCGAGCGGCGACAGCAGACGCCTGATCTCGTTGGGGAGCATGGTGGTGGCCGCGGTATCGAAGGGAGAGTCGATCGACCGGTCCTCCACGACGTCGCCCAACTCGGCGTCGCCGTCCTGGCGCAGCGGCTCCGACAGCGACAACGGTTCGGACTGGAAGCGCAGCGCCTCGGTGACCTTGTCCTCGGGCATCTCCACCTCGGCCGCGAGCTCCACGAGGGTGGGCGGCCGGCCGTGCTTGAGTTCCAGCCGGGAGCGGGCCTTCTGGAGGCGGGCCAGAGTGTCACCAGCATGGACAGGAAGGCGAATGGTGCGGCCCGTGTTGGCGATGCCGCGGGTGATGGCCTGACGGATCCACCAGGTGGCGTAGGTCGAGAACTTGAACCCCTTGCGCCAGTCGAACTTCTCGACCGCGTGCATGAGCCCGAGGTTGCCCTCCTGGATCAGATCCAGCAGCGGCAGGCCCGAGGCCTGGTACTTCTTGGCGATGGAGACCACCAGCCGCAGATTCGACTGCACGAAGGTCCGCTCGGACTCCAGCCCACGCCGCTCCTTGCGGCGCAGATCCCGGCGCCGATGGTCGCTCAGCGAGCCGGGGGCGGCCTCCTTGAGCTCTATGCGGGCGGCCAGTCCGACCTCGATGTCTTGAGCCAGCCGGACTTCGTCGTCCTTGGTCAGCAGCGGGTACTGGCCGATGTCGGTGAGATAGAGGCGGACCAGATCCTCCTCGTCTCTCTCAACTCGCTCCTTGACCTTTACCACGTACCCCCACTCCAGGTCTGAAAGAAGCCGGTCCAGCGTCAGTTATGAGCTACCGCCGCCCCGTGCGCCAATGCTTCGGTGAACGATAACGACGTTTTGCCCATCGCCAACCACGCCCTCGGCTGACGCCGCGCCGCTTGTCGCCAGAGCGTGAGATCGCTTGATCAGTGCCCTGGGAGCCGATCGGTTGAGCCCGCACCGAGATTCGCCAAGAGGCCGAGCGAATAGGCAAGCGAGCACGCTCCATACGGGCGAGGCCGTGGGCAGCCATGCCGTGGTTTGGGCGGCCCGTGAGCACCGCGAACAAGAGCGGGAAGCATCCCGCCCCGACGCGACACGCCTGCACCTGTCGGCGCGCCCTCTACGGCCAGTCTCGGGGCTGCAGCACCGACGGCGCGACCAGACCACCCACGGCTGCCAGAACCTGCTCGGCCTCGGTTGCGGCACGGAGCGTGGGAGTCGCCTCCGCGGCCGCGACGTCGGTGAGGTGCTCACGGTCCAGGTCGAACCCGAGCGCGCCTGCCACCGAGATCAGGGCGGCGTCGCAGTGGGGTGCCCCATACTCACAGATCGTCGCGTAGGCACGCAGCAGTTGAGGCACCAGCACTCTCGTGGTGATTTCGAAGCGCTCCCGCGATCCCGTAGACGCCGCCAGCTCGTCGATGGCGGTGGCCAACGACGCCTCTGCTACGGCGGGCTGCCTCCAGGAAGCCATCGCCTCGGAGGTGGGCTGGAGGCTGTCGAGCGCCTCGCGGTGAGCAGCCAGCCGGCGGCTCAACTCCCACAGGCGCGCCGCCACCTCGGCGTGACCTGAAGCATCCGCGGCGAGCGCGGTAGCGACATGATCTGAGGCATCCACCGTGAACGCGGCCTCTGCGTGACTCGAGGCATCCACCGTGAACGCGGCCTCGGCGTGACCTGAAGCATCCGCGGCCCAGGCTTCGAGCATCTCCGAGAGCCGGGTGCAGGTCCAACGCAGGGTGCACACCAGCCGGGCCGTCTGAGCGACGGAGTAGCCGTGGCTCACGAAGCGGCTGGCGGCCGGTAGCGATTGATGATCGGCATCCGCCGGTCGCGACCGAACGCGCGGCCGGTCAATCGGGGACCGATCGGCGTCTGGCGGCGCTTGTACTCGGCGGTGTCCACCATGTGGCACACCTGCTCCACCACCTCGGGCGCCGCGATCTGCGCCTGCTGGATGTCGGCGACGCTGCGGAGCTCCTCGACGTAGAAGCGCAGGATCGGATCGAGAACCTCATAGGGCGGCAGCGACTGATCGTCACGCTGACCGGGCGCCAGCTCGGCCGAGGGCGCCTTGGCCAAGACCGTGGCCGGGATCAGTTCGCTGCCGGCTTGCTGGTTGCGCCAATGGCACAACTCGTACACGTCGAGCTTCCACAGGTCGGAAATGGGTGCGAACGCTCCGGCGGTGTCGCCGTAGAGGGTGGAATAGCCCACCGCCAGTTCGCTCTTGTTGCCGGTGGTGAGCACCAGCCA